>JBDSCV010000191.1:0-2094 GCA_039920905.1 Pyrinomonadaceae bacterium | reverse complement strand
GGTAATTCTAAAATCGGTATCTTGTCCGGCACTTTCCAGCCTTTCAAAATTATGTGCGATAATATTTTTGATTCAATCAAACTCTATTCGCAGGTACATCTATGAAACGCATATTCTCGATTTTTGGTTTCGTCATGCTGGCGGCTTTTGTCGTATCGGCTCAGTTAACCTTTAACGTCAACGATCTGTTGGGCGTCAAACGAGTGGGAGACCCGCAGCTTTCGCCTGACGGCAAATGGGCCGCCTTTACCGTTGGCGTCGTGAATAGAGACGCTAATAAGACGGTCACTCAGATCTACATAATGGCAGTCGATGGCAGCAAGCAAAAAGTGATCACGAATGGAGTTTCTTCGAGCAGCGGCCCACGCTGGTCACCGGACGGAAAACGTATCGCGTTTACGACCGGTGGTCAGATCTGGACAATGAAAGGCGATGGCGGAGATAAGGAACAGGTTACAAAGCTCTCAAGCGGAGCAGGCGGCCCCGTCTGGTCACCGGATGGGAAATGGATCGCCTTTGGTTCAGACGTTTACCCCGAATGTAAAACCGACGAGTGTAATAAAAACGAAGAAGAAAAAGCTGAAAACAGCAAAATGAAGGCACACGTCACCGAACGTCTGCTCTTTAAGCACTGGGTCGAGTGGCGCGACCGTAAACGGGCACATGTTTTTGTCGTCTCCGGCAAAGGCGGGGTTGCACGTGACGTAACACCGGGCGATTTTGATTCGCCCCCCTACGGAGCGGGGTCGGGCGTTGATTACGCGTTTTCTCCCGACGGTTTGAGCATTGGGTACATTAGAAATCCAGACAAGGTCGAAGCAACATCCACGAATAGCGACATCTACGTTCAGCCGCTTAGCGGCGGTAATGCGAAAAATATCACCACCGGAATGGGCGGCTATGATGCGTCGCCCACCTATACGCCGGACGGCAAATATATACTGTTCCGTTCCCAGGCTACAGCGAACTTTGAGGCCGACCGTTGGCGGATTATGCGTTACAACACGCAAACCAGTGAGATCGTGGAACTTACCAAAGGCTTTGACCAGCAGGTCGATGAAATGACCGTCTCGTCCGACAGCCAGACGATCTATTTCACGGCTGGGGAACGCGGCAAAGCGCCGATTTTCTCTGTCCCGGTCGAGCCCGATTTTCGGCTGCGTATCGCCACCCACGTCAAAAAACTTGTTGATGGCGTCTACGCAAGCAATTTAAACGTGTCGCCCGACGAAAAATTTGTGTTCGCCGCAAGCTCTATGAGCTCGCCAGCAGAGATCATGACTTCCAATGCAGATGGCTCCGGAGTCGCGGCTTTAACTACACTAAATAATGCATCGCTGCTGTCATTTGGCTTGAGAAAGCCGGAGGAATTGGATTGGAAAGGAGCGCTTGGACAAAACATTCACGGATTTCTGCTTAAGCCGGCAAATTTTGATCCTGCCAAAAAATATCCGCTCATCGTTATCATCCACGGAGGGCCGCAAAGTGCTTTCAACGACAGTTGGGGGTACCGCTGGAATCCGCAGATCTTTGCCAATCAGGGATATGTCGTCTTTATGCCGAATCCGCGCGGTTCGACTGGCTATGGACAGAAGTTTGTCAATGACATTTCGGCTGATTGGGGCGGCAAAGCGTATGTCGATATTACAAACGGCGTCGCCCAGGTAATAAAAAAATCTTTTATTGATAAAACTCGAATCGGTGCCGCCGGGGCAAGCTATGGCGGATACATGGTTGACTGGCTGCTGGGGCACAATACCGATCCGCGATTTAAATTCAAAGCGTTCGTCTCACACGCTGGTGTCTATAACCTCGAAAGCATGGCCACAGCGACTGAAGAGCTTTGGTTCGTAAATTGGGAGTTTAAAGGATTCCCGTGGCAGAATCGTCTTCTATACGAAAAGTGGTCGCCAAATAGATTTGCGGCGAATTTTGCTACCCCGACGTTGGTAACCTGCGGCGAACTCGATTACCGTGTGCCATACGATCAGAGCTTACAGCTTTATACGACTCTGCAGTTAAAGGGCGTCGAATCGAGGCTTATCGTTTTTCCTGATGAGGGTCATTGGATCTTAAAACCGCAAAATTCTGAGT
>JBDSCV010000190.1:0-6955 GCA_039920905.1 Pyrinomonadaceae bacterium | reverse complement strand
TGAATCGTTACCAAAATTGCTAAAGGAAGTGCCAGCAGAAGAAATCTAGGATAAAGAGCGAGGTGGTTTATTATCACATAACTGAGCGTCAAAACAATGGGCAAAACAAATGTCGCAGTCAATGCCCAGTTTCGTTTAAAGAGGACGATAAATCCGACAAGTGCGACCATTGCCGCCAAAGGAAATGCCAGCAAAATCAAACTCGTTCCAAATCCGGCGGAAATTCCGCGAATCATTTCCGCTAAAAACTCCGTCGAGAACAGCGAGAAACCGCTGGTCGAACCGCCCCAAGTTGTTTGGATATAGACGTAGGCTTGCGGAATAAAAGTCGCATAGAGTTGAAAAACCAGAAACGCTGCTGCGCCGAAAACGGCAATCAGCCGATAGAGCAGAGGAAACGGTGAATCTCCGCGCCGCCAAATCAGCGCGAGTGCCAATCCGCCGATTAAAATATGCGCGGCAAAGACAAAACCACTATTCAGCAAAGATGCCATGTTAAAGAACATCGCCGCGACGTAAAGAATCCAAATTCTGAGACGGTCTTCCTGCAATCCTTTGACCAATAACCCTCCGGCAAGAATTGTAAAAAACAATTGCATCGAATAGCCGCGCAGATTTTGCGAATAAAAGATGTGATGATACGACACCGCCAGGAGAAGCGTGGCAAACAGGCTGGAGCGTTGCGCTAAAATCAGACGGGAAACCCAATAAAATACAGGTATCGTCGCCGCTCCGAAAATTGCCGACGGCAGACGAACCGCCCATTCCTGTTCGCCAAAAAACGCGACGGCGAGTTTCATCAATAAAGTGTTGAGCAAATGATTATTGGCACTGACAAAACCGGTGAGAACGTGCAGCGTCGGCATCGGGCTGTAGAAAAAAATGGTTGTGATTTCATCAAGCCAGAGTTCGGAACCGAGATGATACAGCCGAAGAGTGAGTCCGAAAACTGTAACCGCGGTTAGTAGCAGAATAGAAGCGGCTCCGACATCAGTTTTGCTTTCTTCGGTAGCAATTATAAGCCGTTCGCTCGCCGACAAAAGTTTGTAAGATCGGCGTTTCAATCCGAACCAGAAAAACGCCATACCTTCTAGAACAAAGGAAATTTGCAAGAGCGTAACGCCCTTTACCGGCGGCGGCGGTGATTTTTGCGGGAGCGTTTCAGAATCGTCAGACTCCTTGATCCACGTCAAGTCAGCTTCGGATTTTGGAACCCTGTCATACCAATCACGCGGCAAAAAAATCCCCGTGAGGATAAAAATTATTCCGAGGACCACGAATATCTTGTTCCAATTCATAATCACCAAAATCTTAAAAGTTTTTCCGCAGGAAATATCGTTCTGGGCCATGATGATTGAAAACGCCCGGTTTTCGTTGGTCATTCGACTTTTTCATAACGTGACTCAGTAGATCAATTCACAACTTTTCCCCTTGCCGGCGAGGTAGCCACAGAATTCGCCAATGGACCAAAAGCCTATTGCCAACACGATATACGGAAATGAAAGCACCAATTCAGTTAAAAACTGCTTCTTGGTAAGAATTGTTGCAATTGTCCGGTAGAGAAGAATAAGGGGTAGCGTGAGTGACCCGCCGACATAAACCATTCGTTTAGAAAATGACAATTGTCTTGACCTCATTCCCGCAAAACAGCGTCCGTGATGAAATCGGCGAATGAAAAACGGAATAACTTCGAAAGTTTTTGCATAATGAACAAGCATAGCCGGTTCGGAAAATAATTCGACGCCTTCTTCTTTGAGCTTTTCACACCAGTAAGTTTTCCAAAACTCTGGTTCGACATATTGGATTTGTTTCTCAAGTGCGGAACGCTTAAACGAAATGTTGATTCCCGGCAGCACTTCAACCCTGCCTGCTTTCAAAGGCGGCATAAACTGGCCGTATTCACAAAAATACGCTGCCCAGTCAATCATTTTCATTGGCCCGCTTACATCTACAGCACCTCCGATAACTAGAGAAGATGACCTATGTGCCGCCCGTACCTCCGATACCCAATCAGTGCTCACAACGCATGAAGAATCGGTTAGAGCGATGATTTCGCCCTTCGATTGCTTGATTCCGGCACCTGCTAAAACTGGAATCCCTGCCTTTTGAGGAAATTGGAGAAAACAGACATTCGGGTAATTTTCCATGAGGCTGGAAACAGGGTCGTCTGAACAACAATCGGCTACCAGAATCTCAACCTCATCTAAATGTTGATTTGCGAGGATACTATTCAAACATTTTCTCAGCAATCGGTGAGAATAAAGAGAGACTACAACCACGGACAGTAAAACACTTTTAGTGGGGGTTCTTTTTGATGGATTCTTCACCATTATGATTTCCGTAGATACCCAGTGAATTCTCCAAGGGACCAACTTACTAAAAATAAGATTAGGATGGGCAGCGACAAAATATATCTATGGATGTTTCGTCTACGGCCAACTACACGGCCAGTGATCCGATAAAGATATAGAAAAGGAATAAGCGGTGAAAGCAGAACAAGAGCAATTCGTTTTGCACCTGGAACGGCGGCAGCCCGAGCCGAGCCGAATTGCTTACCGTGCCAAAATCGTTGGTTCATAAATCCGAACAACGTAAAAGATTTTTGGTGATATACGATGATCTTAGGCGATTTTAAGAGCGACATTCCCACCGCCCTCATTTCCTTGTGCACAAAAGTCTCCCAAAATCCATTTCTCATTGATTCCTTAACCCGGTCCAGATCCCGGCGTTTATATGAAGCATTATCCGCGGCGAAGTCCTCAACCTCAGTTTCATCAAAGGGCAGCATGTATGGACTATAACGACAGAAATACACGGCCCATGCAACAGCACCTGCACGTTCGTCATTTTCGATCGCACCGCCGATCCCGGCGTAAGGTTGCTCGTGGGCCTTAAAAATAGAAGCGATCCAAGTTTCAGATGGAACAAAATGCGTTGTGGTCAAGGCCACATATTCTCCGCTGCTTTCGTTAATGCCAATCGCCCACAGTTCAGGTATCAACTTCGTATTGTCAGCCTCTACAAGTCTTATTTCCGGGAATTCGCTTTTGATAATTTCCGCAGTTTTATCGGTTGAATTATCAACCACGACTATCTCGACATCGGAACCGTTACTTTGCTTTTGAATTGCCGAAAGACAATCCCTGGTACTCTCCAAAGCGTTTTGAGACGCGAGGACAATAGATAATTTTGGTTTTTCGACCGAAGAAATTGTGTTCATTTTCTGAAAGGTTGTTCGCGTCGTTTCATCCCAATACTGGCGGCTAACAGATCGCAGACTTCGGCGATGGCAATAGTTTCAGCGGCATCGATCGGCATTGCGGTTTTAAGCCTGATTGAACGATAAAATTGCTGAATTAGTTGTTGCAATCCGGGATAGGCAGGTTCGCTCCGCAAGGTTCGCCGCGCCAGATTTGTTGCGGCCGCAGCAAAACTTAGAATAGCCAGAGTGAACGGGTGAGTGAGCTTAGTCATTCGCGATGTTCGGCCGGATTCAACAAACGAATAGCCGTGAAAAAGATCAATATGGATCGTGCCGCTAGTTCCGCTTAAACGAAAAGTATTTGATGTTGGCCTCGAATTCAAGCTGACAAAAATCGAAATCGAGATTTCGTCGACCTGGCCGGATATTCGGAGTTCGCCATTCGCCGGATGCAAAACGCTCCAGTCAACGTCTGAGACGTTACGGCCGATGAATTTCTGAATCAGCGAAAACGGATGCGGTAAAATGCTGACAGCGATGGAGTCTAGCTGCTCCGGCCCAAAGCCATCTCCACCAGCCGAGCAAATAATGGCTTCGAGGTGGATAAGGTCCCCGATAGCCGGTAGATCGTTCACAGCTTTTACGACACCATTTTGGAAAGGGAATTGATGAACCGGGCAGAGAAGTGTGCCGTTTTTTCCAGCCAGATCGTATAGCCGCCTCGTATCGCTGGCAGTCATGGCGAGGGGTTTTTCGACCAGTAAATGAACCCCTGCTTCTATGGCTATATTCGCGATTGATTCATGGCTGGCGGTCGGTGAACAAACGTGTAAAACGTCGAGATTTTGCAACGCAAGCATTTCCTCGAGATCGCTAAAGGCTTTTGACTTCTGATATCTTGAAGCCAGACTTTGTGCCTTGACGATATCAAGATCAACGATTGCGACAACCTCACCACCGCTCCTTTCAAGCGCGTAGGCGTGCCAACGACCCATCAATCCGGCGCCGACGACCCCGGCACGGAGTTTTTTGCCAGCATTCAAATCGGCCCTTGTTGGTGCCATCACATTTTGTTCGCTGGCGTTCATGGTCAATAGTCACTAAGCAAAAGCGTGCGCTTGGCATCCGCAGCGTCATAGGCGGCAAAGACCAATGCGAGCGTTTTTCGATTATCCGCAACTGTTCCCGCCGGAATTCCGCCATTGTTTATTGCATCAACAAAATTATTAAAATGATAGGCCGTCGAGGAAGCAAAAGGATTGATGCCGTCTTTGGCGATGATCCTCGACTTGGTTCCATTTTGGAGAACTGCTTTTCCACCTTTCACAACATTAAGGTTAAAAAATGGACGTTTGTGCCGCGTGTGGATCCCGGCCTCAAAACGCACCTCGCCGCCAATCGAAGTGTGAACCGACGCGTGTTCGCCGTCCAGCCGCATGTCAAGGTAGCGTTCCGGGGCATTACTCATCCGGTTTAGAATGATGGATGCGGCACGACCGTCTTGAAATTCGAGCGTAATTAGATTGAGAGCATCCGAGTGAAACTTCGAGAATGGATTCGGCATCTGCGCCGATATTGCTATCGGCTCCTCATCAAAAAAGAATCTCGCCAGAGAAAAAACATGAATGCCGAATTCGAAACAAACACGTCTTTTTAATTGGCCCCGCCAATCTGCTTCCGTGACCTCATCCGGGTGAAAAACCTGCCAAGCCTGTAGAAATAGCAATTTCCCGAATTCCGGCGTGCCGATCATCTTCTTTGCCGAGAGATGAATATTCATATACGGAAATTGATTATTGACGACAACGTAACGATTCGCCTCAGCGGCGGCCTCGATCAATTTGTCAGCATCAGCCAAACTCTCAGCCACAGGCTTTTCGCAAAAAACATGGCAGCCGTTTTCCAGAGCCATAAAGCTCTGTTCAATATGAAATGAGGGCGGCGTGCAAACCGACACAATGTCAGGTTTGGTCATCTCGATCATTTTGAGTGGATCGTCAAAGACCTCCGGTACACCAAATCTATCTTTGGCCGTTGCTCGCGAGACCGGGTTAGTGTCGCAACCTGCAACGATCTCTATTTTATTCGCCAGAGCTTTGTAAGCAGGCAGGTGAATATTGCGCGTGACCGCTCCCAAGCCAATGATCGCAACTCGCAGAGGGTTATTATCTTTCAAATTTACCGTCCATCTAATACTGTAAAATCTATCTATTCGGGCTTTTTTGCAACAACATAAAAAGCAGCGAAGGGATAAACCAGATGACGTCCGCGGTATGGGCCGAAAGTTCTCATCGAGATGAGGGCCGAGATGCCCACGTACCTGTTGCACAAGCCTGATGATTTAGCGTCGATCACGCTTGTCTCAAAGGGTTGGTCCGGAAATTTGCCGATGACAATCCTCTACGAACGGGAGAGAGCGGTAAAATTTCCGCTTTTATATTTCATCGCCGTTTTCGCTTCGCCAAGCGTGTAAGATATTCTGTTGTGTGTGAAATTTGAACCCATGATTTTGCAAATAGTTTGAAAGGGCTTTGATAGACCATTCAGGCGGATCGTCATATAGTTCACACTCGGTGATAATTTGCTGGATGCGGGAAAGCGTTTTCACGCTCGCTCCGTATAAAATCTCGTATTCCGCACCCTGACAATCGATCTTAAGCAGATCAATCGTATCCAGATTGTTATCACCGACAACTTGGTCAAGTGTGATGCAGGTACATTCGGTCATGCGCGTTCCTCGTCCGGGGTGCAGACTGACGCGGCCTACGAAAGAATCGTTGTCAGGTATGAACAACATTGATTTGCCCGCTTTACCTCCAACAGCGGTCGGAAAAATTTTAACATTATGGGCCTTGTTCAATAGGACGTTATCGCGTAAAGCATCAAAGTTCGCTGGAAAAGGCTCGTAGGCGAAAACGCAGGACGCTTTTTGAGCTGCTTGCAAACTAAAGCAACCGATGTTTGCCCCGATATCAACGACAACCGCGCCCGGACGAATTTTCGCCTCACCATAACAATTGCGCACAAATATTTCAAACAAAACGTGCCGGTCGTCCGTGCCGCCGCGCAATTTAAATCGTTGTCCTGTACGCATTTCGCAAATGTATTCGCGTTTCCAGACGCCGGCGTGATCGAGCAAAGCCGTTTTCCAATTGCGAACCGCCCGAACTATTCCCGCTGCGGAGCTTAATTTTTGCAACATAATTTTCTACTATTAACGATTTACGACCTCTTCAAATAATTGCGTACGTCTATAGTCCGTCGTGCTTCCGCAGAGTCGTAGGCGGCAAAACAAGTGCCAGAGTATTTCGATTTTCCGCGACAATTCCGGGGGCTCGCGGCCGTCATTTAACGCATCAACAAAATTATTAAGCGTTGTTCTCGGTCATATCAATTGGAGGTGTAAACGATTATCTGGGCATTTGTCGGAGGAGCTTCTCTTTAACCTCCCATTTAGATCGCAATAGCTCCGGCTAACTTTTTCAAATTAAATTTCCACGTAAATTATTACCAAATAAACCAATCATTCGCAATAGAGGATGCGCGTCGGGAGGAACGCCTCGTAAAAGAATCAAAACCGTAGATAAGAGACGCAACCGACCGCCAAATACAGAGCTAGAAATGATTTGGCCCCAGAAAGTTGCTCAAACCCAATGCCTAACCAGCGTGCGCGGCCGAAATAGACAGCATGGGGTCGCCGCTATTCGGCCGCGGCACAACCTTGATCCACTCGGGCGGAAAAACGGCCGCGAA
>JBDSCV010000189.1:0-8695 GCA_039920905.1 Pyrinomonadaceae bacterium | reverse complement strand
TGCCGCGAGAGGCCGCTGCCATCGTACTGCAAGATGCCGTCATCCGGAACGCCGATCTGTTTCATAAAGCCTTTGACAATGGTGAGGCCGAGCGTAGAACTGTCGGGAACAGCGGCGTGAACCGTTCCGGGGGCCACTGTCGAAACGGTCGAAATGGTCGAAACCCGCGATTGTTCGCCGAGCGTCCAAAGGATCGTCTCAGTGTACATATTCTGGCTTGGCTTCATCGTCTTAGCGGCGATCAGGCTGAACGGCGGCGATTCGAGTTTTGCGATCTCGATCTGTGATGAGTCGCCCGAAATATTTGCCGGAAGGTTTCGTGAGCTGCCAGTAATGACAATGCCGCGTTTTTCTAATCGATGCCGGAGAAGTTCGACAAAGAGATTGGCCGGATGCGTGATGCTGATCGGGTTTCGCCATCCGGTGTCGTCTACCGGCATGGTGCCGGAAATTTCAACTATGTTGCGGTCAATTCGTTTGTTGATGCGAAGCTCCCGTTTTGCGGAGTTATTCGACGTCGTACAAGTATTGGTGACCTGAAAAAGAGTGTTCGACGGCGAGATGCTAACGATGCAGGGACCTCCCACGGCGCCCGGAACCACAGCGATATCCACCACATTATCATTGAGTGGCAGAGCCGATATCTCGGAGCCGTAATACCATTGCAGATCGTCCCATTCCCAGGTTCCCGGAATTGCAAACCCTTTGAAATAACTCTCGTCGCCGACAATGCCCCCTTCGACACGCTTTACGCCTGCAGCTTCGATCTTATCGACCAGCCGATCGAGGCCTTTGTAATAAGTTTCTGGGTCGGCTGCCGTAGTGCCGAAAAATGCAGTTGAGATCGAGACATCGCCGCGGCCAAATATACGTAAGTCGCCCTTTATCGTACCGCTCGCGTCCGGCAGCGCTTTAGCAAACACGCTTGTCACAAAACGGAAATCAGGCCCGAGCCGTTCCATCGCGGTTGCGACGGTGAAGTTTTTCATATTTGACGCAGGCATAAAATATTTGTCTGAGTCATTTTCGAATATAACCTTGCCGGAATTTAGCGAGACGATCTTTATTCCAACGCGTCCTCTCCGAACTTCAGGAGCCGACATCCGCTGTCTGATCTTTAACTGAAGTTCTTCCAGCGTCTGGACCGGCAAGGACGTCGGACTTGGAGTGGGCGGTATAGATGGTTGGAAGGGCGGCTTCGGGGTAGGAGTCGGTTTTGGTGTCGGCGATGCGGTTGCAAGCGGCGTCGAATCCGCCAGCGTGCTGCTAGTGGCGATCCCAAGTGAAATCACAAATGAAAGGACAGAAATTAACAGAACGACTTTTTGGCGATTGTTTTTCATTGGATCAATTCTAAATTAATCGTTCGGCAAAATAAAAAGCAGCCGCGAATCTGAACGCAACTGCTTTTAATTGATTGCACTTTCCGCGACGCTTAAATCAATTGTCCGTTCGGCAAGCCGCCGTTGCACACGTTGGAGCGAGGATTTGAACGGTAATGGGTGCGCCTGTCTTAAAGAAGCCGATGGTTGCAGTCGTGGTGCGCGGCGGACGGACGGAATCAAAACGGAAGTTATACATAGTTCCCCAACGGATAGCGTTGGCATTTGGATTCTGGGCAAAGGTTTCCGAACTCCAGGTCATAGAAGAGGGAGTTTGTATCGGTGTCCACGGAGCGCCGCTAAAACCCGTATTTCCAACTGTTCCGTCAAAGGTCCAACCAGGATGCTGAGGAGGCGCATGAAATCCAATGTTGGTCAAAATCCCAGTTGTATCGTCGGTGGTCGCTCCAGGGTCGACCGCGACAGGTATACTGAAAAACTGAATAGCTCGATCCATGTTTTGGTTATAGATCGCGTATTCGTAATGATAGACCCCAGGCGACGGGTTTGTTACTTTGTAAGCAAGTGTTCCAACCCCATCGACTCCGGGTGTGGGTTCAATCGGGATAAGGGTAGCTCCCGTCCAGGCGATGATCGCCGATTTTGTTCTCACGGTAGCGGCAACGGGTGAAAAAATGAAACTGGTGGTACCAGTAACACCGTATTGCCGGTGTGAGACATTGTTATACATGTTGCACTGTCCGGGATTTGACTGACACCAGGCATACTCGTGAGGCGTAACGTATTGCGACTCGGCATAATAGGTCGCGCCGGGATTGAGCGTTGTGTTAAGGTCGCTCATCTCGGTAAGGATCCGATGTGAAGTGCCAACATGCGTATGTCCGGTGTGACTGTTAGGGTTAGTAGCCGAATCGCCGCGTGGAAAAGCTCCGCTGAACGGGTTAACCCAGGCCCGCGAGCCCAGTCCGGTTTGTGAAGAATTTAACGAAGCCGAATAAGGATCAGAGCAGCCTGAGCCAAGCCGGGTGCCTGTACCGGAAGGTATGCAGCCAAGGTTGCAGATATTGTTTTGCAATGCTGTGAAAGCATGTTTGAGGTTTGATTGGCCGATTTGTTCAAAGCGTTCATCGTTGGCCGCTCCCCCGCTCATCCGATAAAGGTTTTGCGGGATCACCGGATGGTCATTGCCCGGCAGGGCGATCCAGTTCAGCTCGACGGCACCGGCGTTGCAGGAATCAGTTCCGACGGAGAGGCCGACCTGCGTCCCGCTGCTGCCAAATTGCGTCAGCCCAGACAGGTCGCCGACAATGGCATCCGGCCCAGGCGTTGTTCCTGCATTCGGCTCTCGAGCTGGCATGACCTCCGATCTTACTTCGCCATCAACCACTTGTGTGATTTCGATCGGTCTCATGTTTGCGGAAATGTCTATGTTGCCAACGACAGCCCCCCCATCGGATGGCCGCCCGAGCTCGGACGCAAATTCCTTTGATACCAATAACCTTCCATTTGAGATGTTTAATGAGTGGCCGATGGCATTATACTCATATTCGTGTCCTTCAATATTAAAGAAAATAAACCCTGTTGTCCCGTCGCGAATTACGAGATCATAATCACCGCCCCATGACATGTTCTCGATAACGAGTTGCGAGTACGATGAATTTAATTTCGATGGAAGTTTTGCAAAATTTTGGGGAATGAGTTCCAAAGAACTGGGCAATGGGCCGCGCATCTCATTATTAAAAACCAGAACCGTAAAAAAAGAATCATGCACAGCGTCAAAACGCATTACGCTTTGTCTTGATCCTTTAGCGTCGGACCGTTTCCCGGTGAGACGGCTTAAATTGAGGTCCATTGAGACGGTTCCATCCGCGACTATCAGCTTTTCAAGCGTACCGGTATCGTCTTGCCGTCCGCTTTGCTGAATTCCGGTGAATAAATTACTTGAACCGTCGCCGGAGAGGAAAAGAAACGGGAGTAAAGCGATAAGAATTATATTCAACATATTTAATCGTTCGATCCTTACGAGTCTCGCAAAATGATAATCTACTGGTTGTAATTGCGTACAAAGTACAATAAACCTTGTACACTTTTTTGGCACTTTAATCAAGTCGGATATAGTATTCCGTTAGCCGAAGTTCGGCGGTAGCACTGAGAGCGATCTATGAAAAATGGTTGTGAAACCAAAGAAGTGAGGAAACAGCGGTCGATCAATTTGCCTGTCATTCCCATTACACCGCTTCGCGAAAGCACCATTCGGGCGTCAAAGACGAGCCGTTGGCGGGCGGCCGCACTTATCACCCTTACTCTCTTAATGATCGTACACGTGATTCAGTGGAGGATCAGCGGCACAACAGTTTCCCCAATTGAGCCGTCGGAGACAATGTACACGCTACAGAACGGGGCGGTAAATGCGGGCTTTATCTTCTTTATACTGGCAATATTGGCGACGCTTGTTTTCGGTCGTTTTGTTTGCGGCTGGGCATGTCACATTCTGGCTTTACAAGATTTCTGCGCATGGTTATTAAAAAAAGCGGGCCTGACATCGAGGCCGTTCCGTTCCAGGCTGCTGGTTTTCGTACCGCTCGTCGCTGCGTTGTATATGTTTGTTTGGCCGACCGCGATACGGTACTTCGCAGCGCCGAAAGGCGAGCCGCTTTTCCCCCAATTTACAAACCATCTCGTAACCACCGATTTTTGGGCCACCTTTCCAACGGTCGCGGTCGCGATTCCGTTCCTTTTTATTTGCGGCTTTATGACCGTATATTTTCTTGGTTCTAAAGGTTTTTGCACCTATGCGTGTCCGTACGGCGGCTTCTTTAGTCTCGCCGACAAGATCGCTCCCGGAAAGATACGGGTCACCGATGCCTGCAATCAGTGTGGCCATTGTACCGCGACCTGCACGTCAAATGTTCTCGTCCACGCCGAGGTCAAACAATACGGAATGGTTGTCGATACGGGATGTATGAAATGCATGGACTGCATAAGCGTCTGTCCAAATGATGCCTTGTACTTCGGTTTTGGAAAGCCCGCGATCGGCGTACCAAAAAGCGTCATAAAAAATTACTCTCTAACTTGGCCCGAAGAAATTCTGGCAGCCGTTGTATTTCTCGCGAGTTTTGTCGCTGTCTGGGATGTCTATCAGCTGGTTCCGATGCTGATGGCCCTCGGGATCGCGCCGGTCACTACTTTTCTTGCTCTCAGATCGATCAGGTTATTGTGGGTCAGGGACCTGTCTTTCTACCGTTTCAACTTGAAATCGTCCGGGGTCATGAACAAAGCGGGATGGGGATTCCTGGCATTTGCGTTCGTCTGGATCGGCCTAAATACCCACAGCGGCTGGGTGCGATATCACGAAAATGCGGGAGCGGAAGCATTCCATAACCTTCAGATCCCAGATGAACTTGCTTTGGCTCGAAAAGATCCAAGTCAATGGCTCAGTGCGATTGACCGCGAGAACATTGCGGATGGGAAACGGCACCTTCGCTCCGCGTCCAATTTCGGGTTGTTCGCAAATAGTGACGCTTTGCCAAAACTCGCTTGGTTTGAATACCTTTCCGGCGACGTCGATCACGCTCTTTCTCTGCTGACGCAGGCCGCCGATTATCAACACGGCCAGAGTAAAGCCCTGAGCCATTACTATCGCGGTGCGATATTGAACCGTTTAGGGCGGTACGACGAGGCACTATCAAGTCTCGATCAGGCATTGGCGGAGCGGGCCGATCTGGTTCTTGCCCGCGAGGAAAGAGGCGAATCGCTTTGGCAGATCGGTCGCCGGCCGGAAGCGGTCAAGGCTTGGAGCGACGCACTTAGAAGCAATCCGGGACTTCCGGTAGCGCTCAATATGCTTGCTGGAGCAGCGGCTACGATGGGCAGAGCCGAGGCCCCCGGGTACGAAAGACGGGCTGACCAATACACACCCAACGACCCTTATTTTCATTGGATGCTGGGCCTAAGGATGGAAAATGTCGGGATGAGTGAGATTGCCGAAAGGCATTTTCAGAAGGCCATACAAATTGACCCGCAATTCCGTAAACGAAGGAAATAGGCCTATTTACTTGCACTTTGAATAGCCACAGTCGCGGCACGAATCGCATCCCGAGGCGTGTTCCAGTTGACCGCCGCATTCGGGGCAGTCGGTGATCATACTCGACATAAGTGTCTCTTCGGCGGCGGTTTTTCCGACGGAGCGAACCGATTCGGGCCGACCGTTGAGCCGTCGGTCGATCAGCAGCAGGCATTCGGCGACAGCTTGCTCCGGTGATGTGAGCAGGCGTTCGTTAAACCAAACGGCATGTGTGGCCGTGACTTTATTGAGGCTGCGGGCGACGTCCTTGGCGTCAAACCCCCCGCGGAGCATCTTCGATGCAAGCAGTCCAACGCCCGCGCTGATCGGCCCCGCAACAAATATCTCAAGGATCCGCTCACCGTCGTGATTGACAGTTACATAAAGGTTCTGCCCCTCGAACGGTATTCGCCAAGTCGAACCCTGAAGTTCGCGGGGACGATCTACGTGAGGAGAGGTAGAGATGGCGGGACGCAGGGACGCTCGGACAGGGATCTCGGCGTCGCCACGTCCCTCTGTCTCCGCGTCAATAGTTTTCGGTTTCGCAGACATCGCATTCAAAACCTGCCCCTCTCGACTGCCATCGCGGTAGTAGCTGACGGCTTTACAGCCGAGTTCGCGGGCCAAATGATAGAGTTCATCGACCGACTCGACAGTGTCGTCTTTTGCTCCGTTGCAGGTTTTCGAGATCGAATTATCGACATGTTTTTGGGCAGCGGCGAGTACTTTGACGTGCTCGAGCGATTTGATCGACATCGCCGAGATAAAATGCGGCGGCAATTCTGATTCGTTCTCGACCACGTATTCGGCGGCAGTTTTGATCGATTCTTCATCGGTTTGATCGACCTCAATGCGTAGTGCCTCTGCGGCCGGAGAATGCACGTACGTGCGTGTTCCGAGCGTGTCCTGCCGGACATATGCCCACGAAAAATTTGGCTCGATGCCGGACGAAGTTTCGGCGACGAGGGAAATAGTTCCGGTCGGAGCAATGGTCGTCACCTCGTAATTTCGCGGGGTCAGCGGAATATCGCGCGGAATATCGATTTCGTCGTAAATAAAACGGGCGTAGGCATCGCGATTTGCCTCGAACTCAGGAAAAACACCTTTTTCTTTGCCAAGCCGCAACGACGCCAGCCATGATTCGCGACGGACGAAGCCCATAACTTTTTCCATCAGGCCGATCGACTCCTCGCTGCCATAAGTGACGCCGAGTTTCACGCAAAGATCCGCAAAGCCCATTATGCCGAGTCCCACAGGCCGTGTGCGTTTAACTACGTCATCTATTTCCGCTAATGGGAAATGACCCGCATCGACTACATTATCGAGAAATTGAGTACAAACCTGCGTCACGTTCGACAGCCGCTCCCAATCGATAATGCCCTCGCCATCGGTAGTTTTAGTGAAAAATTTTGCGACATCTATTGAGCCGAGATTACACGAATTATTAAAATGCAGTTGCTGTTCACCGCACGGATTGCACGCGTAGATCGGACCCATCGACGCCATCATGTGGTTGTGACGATTGACCTCATCGATAAAAATAATGCCGGGCTCCGCATATTTATGGGCTGAAGCTATGATGCGGTTCCAAATGTCCGGAGCATAGACCATGCCTGGAACTGGCGGCTCTTCGAGAGTGCAACCGGACAGATCGGCGGTCTCGAATGCGAGTCTGTCAGCAAATGTCGCGCATCTGCCGTCTGGGCGGCGGTAAACCACATAGTCCGCGCCCGTGACAGAATCAAAAATTGCCTGAGTCCACGGCTCGTCTTTGAACTCTGTCTGAAACCACACGCCGCTGTCAACCGCGTCCATAAAGAGGTCGGTGACAGTTACGGAAATATTAAAATTTGTTAGGCTCGTCTGATCGTTTTTCGCGTGGATAAATCGCAAAATGTCGGGATGCGTGATCGCGAGAATTCCCATGTTCGCACCGCGCCGGACGCCGCCCTGCTTTACCACTTCGGTCGTCTGATTGACGATGTTCATGAAAGACACCGGGCCCGATGCGACGCCGCGTGTCGAGTTGACCATCGAACCGGCGGGACGTAGAAATTCGTATGTCATTCCTGTTCCGCCGCCTGTCTGATGGATGATCGCGACATTTTGGGCGTGTTCCATAATACCCTCGATCGAGTCGGGAACATTCAAGACAAAGCAGGCGGCCAATTGGCCCTTTGGTTTCCCGGCGTTAACGAGGCACGGTGTATTCGGGATGAAATCGCGGGCGAGCATTACCGCCGTCATTTCGTTGTAAAAGAGTTTTTGTTTGAACGGCTCGGTCTCGGCTCTTGAGACGTGGCCGACAACGCGGCGGACGATGTCCGCCCAGGTTTCGAGAGCCTCACCGTGTTCGTCTTTGAGTGAGTAGCGTTTGCTCACGACCTTTTGGGCGTTTACGCCGAGCGGCACAAATTCCCGTGCCGATGCTGTCCCGGCATTGTTACCGACGCCGTTCTTTTCGAGAAAACTATTGATAGCCGACTCAAAAACTGTGCTCATATAGACACGTCACTCCCGTATTTTTTGAAGCTAAAGACACCTATTCCTATAAATACTATTTTAACATCAGCTCTAGTATTTTGGAATACGAAAAAACCTGAATTGTATGCGTTGTGAGCTTGAGAATCGATGCAAAAATCTTTCTCAAGTAAGAGAAGTCTAATCAAGAATTAAGACATTGTCAACATTTTTTTCTACAACATATAGTGCTAATTACACTGGATGCAACAACAGGAGGCGTAAGTTAATGCGTTTGTTTTAGTTCCGGCGTTTGACTTATCTGCCGCGGCTTTTCGAAACTAATAGTGATGGATAGATTAGTTCACGGAATGGCTGCTGAGGGCACGATTCGTCTTATTGCAGGCGTCACGACAGACTCGGTTGCCGAGGCCGTCCGGCGGCACAAAACTGCACCGACTGCATCCGCAGCGCTGGGACGTATGCTCACCGGTGCCGCGCTGCTCGGAGCCAGCCTCAAGGAATTTGATCGTTTGACCGTCAGGATAGACGCTGACGGACCCATCGGCGGCATTATTGTTGAAGCTAACAAGGACGGCGAGGTTCGAGGATATGTGCGAAATCCGACGGCCGAATTGCCGCCAAAACCGGACGGAAAATTTGATGTCAGCGGCATTGTGGGTCAGGGAATGTTCTACGTTATGCGCGAATCCGGCTTTGCCCTCGGTCTTCACCGCGAGCCTTATATTGGCTCGGTCCCGATCACATCGGGTGAGATCGCCGAGGATTTTGCATTTTACCTTGCTAAATCCGAGCAGATACCGTCGGC
>JBDSCV010000188.1:0-13662 GCA_039920905.1 Pyrinomonadaceae bacterium | reverse complement strand
TGAATATTCAGACCGAGGAAACGGTGGTGGGAGTAACGCGGGCAGAACCGCCTGCGTCAGCAGGTGGCCCGGGACTCGTCTCAGAACTGTCGTTATCGCCACCCGCTCACGCGGGTGGTTCTGCCTTTTTTGTTACAACTGATAAGGCAGTATACGAAGCGAAAAATATTCTCTTCGCTATCGGTGCGATGGACCATCCGCGCAAATTAAATGTCAAAGGCGAAGACCTGCCTAAGGTTCATGATACATTTCGCGAGACTTATCCGTGGGTAAAGAAGCGGGCGTTGATCCTCGGCGGCGGCAATTCGGCGGGCGAGGCGGCTTTGTTTTTGGCAGAAGAAGGTGCGGACACGACGCTCGCGGTCTTTCGCAGCGACTGGGAGAATAACGACCCGAAGCAGGGCTGTATCAAATACTGGGTCAAACAGCCGCTTGAGGACGAGCTAAAGAAACATTGTCTAAAATTGTTTTTTCTCGGCAAAGTGCTGGAAGTTAAAGAAGACAGCGTCGTACTCGAAAACGAAGCCGGCAAAAGGGTAGTTCTGCCAAACGATGTTGTCTTTGTGCTGATCGGCTCGGACGCCGATCTGACTATGCTCAAGAGTCTGGGCGTTGAAACGGAACATGGAAAAGCAGGCGAAGTGCCCGTTTATGATCCCGAATCATTTGAAACAAATATTCCCGGCGTTTATGTCGCGGGACATTTCACTCACCAACGCCATATCAAAGGTGCGATCGACGCTCCAAAATCGATGATGCCGAAACTGGCGGAAAAATTGCGAGGCGGTGACGCGGTGACGCAGGGACTCCGGGAAAAAGAAAAAACGCATTGACCGGGAAATCTCCCTGCGTCACCGCGTCTCACATTCACCGCGTCAATTTTCCTGCCCGTCAGGCTTTGCGGTCCTGACCATCACCTTTTGGTTTTGAAATTTCTCCGCGAGTACAAGTTTCTCGCCTAGAGACGTGGTTCCTGCAATATTTTTCGAAACCGGAGGGCGTCGTCTTTCATTGTGATGTTGTTAAAGAACACATACGCAAGCCGGTCGTCAGGCATCAGCGAGACGAGTTCCATCAGTTCGTCGTCCTCGTAAGTGTACCGCCAACGCGGAATGCCATGCAGCCGGTAATAGCACTTGTCGGGCGTCACCGTCCGCCGGGCAAACGGATCCACGCAGTGCCACAGGTCAAACTCGTCGCAGATCTCTTTGATGACGGCATCTTCCCATAACTTACCGCGCGGCTCCCAAGCGAAATTCAGATCACCTCGATCGATCGTCGAGAAGAACTCCTTCATATTCAGAATATTTTCCGGCAGCGGCTGAAAACGGGCGGGGCATTGGAAGAGTATGGTGCGCGCCGTCAGGGCTTTTGCACAGGAAAGCGTCACATCGAGAGCTTCGTTGATCGTGTCGGTAGGCTTGAAAAAGCCCGCTTCGTCCGTCTCTTTATCCGTAAGCGGCCTTTTCAGGCGCCGATAGGTCGGGCTGCTCGATTCGTGGGTGATCATCTGCCACGCCTTTAACGTGAACTCGAAATCATCGGGTACGTCAGAGCGCCACTTTTCGAGCGTCTTGATCTGCGGCGGATCGTAAAACGTATGCTGTATCTCGACAACCGGCAGCACACTGACATAATCCGGCCTCTTTGCGCGGCCAAAGCCGCACGTGCCGATCTTGACGATTTTACCCATGATTCACGTAGGGCACGACGTACAAAACCACGGCAGCGTAGTGAATAATGCTGCCCAACAGCACAAAAATGTGAAAGATCGCGTGATGGTGTTTGATGCTTTTCAAGGGGAAAAACACGACGCCGAGTGTGTATGCCACGCCACCTGCAATGGCGAGAATGACGGGCATCATCCCAATGGCGTCGAAAAGCGGTTTGATGGCAAAAATACCCATCCATCCCATAACTACGTATGATACGACCGAGATCGCCGGATAGCGGTCCCTAAAGATCAGCTTTAAGACAATGCCTGCGAAGGCAAACACCCACATTCCCGCGAGCAGTTCGCGGCCGAACGCATCGCCCGCGATGATGATCCCGAACGGCGTATAACTCCCCGCGATCAGCAGATAAATACAGCAATGATCGACGATCTGTAAATTCTTTTTTAGACGAAGCGACGTAATGCTGTGATAGAAGGTTGACGCTGCGTACAAAACCACCAGCGACAAACCGTAAACAAAACATCCGACGATCGACCATCTGTCCCCGCGGAGTCCGGCAAGTACTACGAGCACGATAAACCCGATCACACTCAGCAACAGGCCAAAGCCATGCGTGATCGCATTTGCGAGTTCTTCGACGGGTAATGCGTTAAGCTTTGCCTTTATTACCTTTGTCACTGCCACTATGTTAGCAGAATAGAAATGCGGAAGCCTGCTCGTGGGCGAAGGCGTAACGTTTTTCGCGCCCGTCCTATGCCGGGTTCTGTACTAAAATTCCGAATCCGAGGTCGAACGTTGGCGGCGTGCGACGCCGGATTCATAAGCGGCGGCCTCAACACGTTCGGCGACGGCTTCGCCGACGCGGCGGTCGAAGACCGAAGGAATGATGTAGTCGGGATGGAGTTCGTCAGGGCCGATGATGTCGGCAATGGCGTTTGCGGCGGCGAGTTTCATCGATTCGTTGATGCGTGACGCACGGCAATTCAACGCCCCGCGAAAGATACCGGGAAAGCACAGAACATTGTTTATCTGATTAGGATAGTCCGATCGTCCGGTCGCCATGACGGCGACGAGTCCGGCGGCATCTTCGGGCATGATCTCGGGCAGCGGGTTGGCCATGGCGAAAATGATTGGGTCCTTAGCCATATTCTTTAGGTCATTTTCGTCGATCACGCCGGGAGCCGAGAGGCCAAAGAAAACATCTGCCCCTTTAATAATGTCGTGGATCGTGCCTTTTTCCTGATTCGGATTTGTGTTGCGGGCATACCAGTCCTTGACCCAGTTCATATTCTCGGTTCGGCCCTCGTATAGTGCTCCCGTCGTGTCGCAGCCGATGATATTTTTGACGCCGGCAGCCATAACGATTTTTGAGCAGGCAACACCGGCAGCACCGATGCCGTTGACGACGAGTTTGATATCCTCCATCCGCTTGCCGACTATCTTTAAGGCGTTGATCAAAGCGGCGAGAACGACGACCGCCGTGCCATGCTGGTCATCGTGAAACACCGGAATATCAAGCTCTTCCTTAAGCCGGTCCTCGATCTCAAAGCATCTGGGAGCTGAGATGTCTTCGAGATTTATACCGCCAAACACGGTCGAGATCTGTTTGATCGTCTGGACGATCTCGTGCGGGTCCTTTGTATCAAGACAGATAGGAAACGCATCAACGCCGCCAAATTCCTTGAAAAGCTGACACTTGCCCTCCATCACCGGCATCGCCGCCGCCGGCCCGATATCGCCGAGGCCCAGAACAGCGGTGCCATCCGTGACGACCGCGACCATATTCTTCTTGATGGTCAGGTTAAAGACCTTTTCGGGGTCTTGCGCGATCGCTTCGCAAACCCGCGCCACACCGGGCGTATATGCCATCGAGAGATCAGAACGCGTTTTGAGCTGCATCTTGGACATGATCTCGATCTTGCCGCCAAGATGCATCAGGAACGTCCGGTCGGAAATGTTTACAACCTCAACGCCGTCAATGTCTTTTACCGAATCCACGATCTCCTCATCGTGCGACTCGCTGGCGGCATTAACCGTAATATCGCGGATCAAAAAATCTTTACCCACGCTCACAATATCGATGCCCTCGATATCGCCGCCCGCCTCTCCGATAGCGGTTGTTATCTCCCCAAGTTTCCCCGGCTGGTTTTGGATTCTGACGCGAAGAGTAAGGCTGTAACTGGCGTTGGGTGTAGGTTTATTGGTCATAAGATCAAATACGAATTAACAATTACGAATTACGAATGTTAATTCCAGTCGTAATTCGTAATTTGAAATTCATAATTACTTCAAGAAAAAGTATGCCGAAAAAGAGGGACGAGGGCAAATATCGTTAAAAAAACACTTCATTAGACCATGGGCCGCAAGAGGCCGCGGTAAATCCCTAATAGCTCGATTTGATCGGCGGCGATGCGTATTATTTCGCCGTTTTCATCTGCCGGGCATAACTCGATGTCGGCGCCAGCGCGGTAAAATTTTCTAAGAACAATCTGGCTTTTGCTGAGGACGGCGACGACGGGTTGGCCGTCGCGGGCGAAATCGCGGAGTTCAATGAGTGCTATGTCGTCCTGGCAGATCTGATCTGCGGCCATCGCTTCATCGGTCACGCGAAATGCCCGGACCGACGAGGCTCCGTATCCGCCGAGCATGAATTCCGGAATCGAAAGAGGGCGCTTTTCCCAATCTTCTTTGTCCCCGCTGATATTGGGAACATCTAGCCATTCTATCTCGACGATCGCACCGCCGATACCAATATCAATGTGAAAATGTCCGTCTTCGTGCCGCCTTGTCAGCAGTCCCTGTGTTTCGAGATCATGAACTATGCGTGCAATTCCCGAGCGCGAATTGAGTCCCAAATGCCGGGCGATCAACTGGTATGACGGCCGGTAGCCGTGCGATTCGGTGTAGCGGATGATGAAGTCAAGCACCTCACGCTGCCGCCGTGTTTGCGTGTGCATACGGAAACAGTTTAGAATTCAAAGCTCAAAGTTCAAAGTTCAAAGTTCGAGGTTTAAGGTTAAGGTGAGCCTGGCTTGGACATTCAACTTTGAACTTCGAACCTTGAACTTTGGTATAATCACCGGGGCACGGAGGATTTTGTCTCTATCAATATCGTTCACGGTTTTACCCGCGGTCTTAAACACGATCAGCTTCGGCGTATTGAGAAATTGGGCACGCGGCGTGTCTCGGCGGACGCCATTATCTCGCCCGAGCTTGCACGTCAGATGACCGAGGTGTCGCACGAGACCGGCCGACAGATCGGCGTACTTATCAATCGCAAGGGACAGATCGAATATGTAATGGTCGGCACATCGAAGCAGATCGAGCTGCCGGATTTTGGCCGTGCACGCGTGTCGGAAGATCGATTCCGCGGGCTGCGATGCGTCCACACCCATCTCCTTGGCGAAAAATTGACACAGGACGACCTGACCGATCTCGCCTTGCTCCGGCTTGACCTGATGTCGATCATTCAGGTCAATCGCAAAGACGGTCTGCCCGGAATGGTCTATTCCGCACATCTTGTGCCGACGACGGCTGAGAGTCTCGAGGCCGAGGCACAATCGCTGCGATACGAGTTTCTGGAGCCGAATATTCCTTCGCAGCTTGATACAGATTTTATCTCGCTGATCGATTCGCTCGAGGATGAAATGGCTCGCATTCGTTTGACGGCACGGACACGCCAGACAGGACGCGACCGGGCGATCCTCGTCGGCGTAACCACCGGCGATGCAGACGAAGCGGCGGAATCGATAGCTGAGCTGAAAGAGTTGGCAGAGTCTGCGCATGTCGTCATTCTCGATACGATAATCCAGCGGCGCCCGAAAATAGATCCGAAAACGGTACTGGGAAAAGGTAAACTCGACGAGCTGCTGATACGCTCGATGCGTCTGGGAGCGGACATCTTAGTATTTGACACGGAGCTTTCGCCCGCACAGGTTCGCTCTTTGTCAGACGCGACCGAGCTAAAGGTTATTGACCGGCCTCAGCTTATTCTCGATATCTTTGCCCAACGCGCTCAAAGCAGAGAGGGAAAACTGCAGGTTGAACTAGCCCAGCTAAAATATCTTTTGCCAAGACTAGTGATCGGCCAGAATTCTGCGTTTTCAAGGCTGGCCGGCGGCATCGGAGGACGCGGGCCGGGCGAAACAAAGCTCGAAACCGATCGCCGCCGCGTTCGAGATCGTATTGCCCGGCTCGAAAAGCAAGTTGATACCCTCGGCCGCCAGCGTCAGGAACGCCGCAAAACGCGGGTACAAAAACATTTACCAATAATTTCGCTCGTCGGCTATACCAATGCGGGGAAATCAACATTGCTAAATGCTTTGACGCAAAGCGATGTTTACGTGGAGAAGAAAATGTTCGCAACGCTCGACCCGACATCGAGGCGGATGCGGCTCCCTTATGATCAGGAAGTCATCATAAATGATACGGTCGGGTTTATACGTGATCTGCCCGACGCCCTCGTTTCAGCGTTTCGCGCGACACTCGAAGAGATCGCCGACAGCAATTTGCTGGTGCATGTCGTCGATGCTTCGCACCCGCGCGTAGTGCAGCAAATAGCGTCGGTCAGTAAGATCATTAGCGATCTGCACGTCAACGAAATACCGCAATTGCTCGTTTTGAACAAGACCGATCTGTTAGGTAACGAGCCGGTTGAGAATCTGAAGCGGCAAATATCGCTTGACACTAACGCCCAATGCGTGTCAATTTCAGCTATTCGCCGCGACAGCTTGCGGCCTATGGTCGAGGCGATCGGGGAGACGATCGTAGTTCAAAGTTCCAAGTTCAAAGTTCAAGCGTCGACTTTCGACTAATTTCAAACTTCAAACTCTGAACCTTGCCCTTGCCCTTATGAATAAACGAATACAGGACATGAAATCACCCGCCAGGCGTTGGCGGGAAAAGATCTTTGCGACGATGGCAAGGCCTTTTAGCCGCTGGTCCACGGGTCAGCAGTTTTGGCTCGGTTTCGCGGGGTTTTGTCTGCTCACAACGCTTCTCATTCACAACCCCTTTTGGCGGGCGACGGGCGAGCAACTCTATAAAGAAGGCGATATCGCCCGGGAGAGCATTATCGCTCCGGCTGATGTTAATTTTACCGACACAGATGAGTCCGACCGGCTCAAACTTAATGCAAAAAAGGCCGTCAAGCCGATCTTCCGGTACGAATCGAACAAGGCCGATCAATCGGCTCAGCGTTTTTTGTCGTCCTGGGAAAAGCTCCAGCGTCACGGAAACGATGGCTCAAACGCAAAGCAGTCAAACTCAGACGCAAAAGCCGAGACACACTGGACGGGTGCGGGCGGTCCCGATGTCGGCAAGACACTTGCCGCACGAACCTTTAGCCGGAACGAACTTGACGCCGTGCAAAGCGCATTAAAAGAGAGTGCAGAGGGCTATATTTTTGACGATTCGGACAAGCAGTATTTTCAGAACGACGTTTTTGTTTTCGACCGGGCAAAACCAAATCTCCAATCGACCGTTTCAATGCCTGAGAGTAATTGGATACCGCTTTCAGTCGCGCGCGCCAAATTGAAAACCAGACTCGCGGCCGTAACGAGTCTCTCGACAAAAGAAATTGACGCATTTTATACAGCGGCCGAAATACTGGTCGAACCTAGCGTTTCTTATGACAGTGTTGCGACCGACGCAGCGCGTCAAGCGGCGGCCGACAACGTCGAATCTAAGACGATCTCGCTAAAACGCGGCCAAAAGATTGCAGACGAGGGCGACATTATCACCGAGCCAATGTTGTCAAAGATCGCGGCCCTACGTAACTATGGTTCGTCGTCGCGGCAGGTCAATCGTTTTTTCGGAGTGCTGATACTCGTGTCCGGGTTGTTTTGGCTGGCTTGGAAATTTGTCCAACATCGTGGCGTCGTGCCTCGACTCGCCCTGACGCCGCGAAAGACTTTTGCACTATTGGGTTTTGTCATCGTCGTTCAAACGGGTCTGATGGCGGTGTTTTTCCGCCTTGCCGAATTTACTGCAATTCAAAATATAAAGGCGCCTCTTAGTGACCCGATGCTGTGGTCGTTCTCGGTGCCTTTCGCGACCGCGAGTCTTTTGATGACGCTGCTTGCGGATCGACCGACTGCTCTATTTGCGGGCATACTGGGCGCTTTTATCGCGGGATTTTTGGCTCCCCGCGGATTTGAATTTGCCATCTTTTCGGCATTGGTCTCCGCCGTTGCCGTTTATGGCATCGGGCGTTATCGCAGCCGCCAGACCGTCACCATCGCTGGAGGCCTGGTCGGTGCAGCAAGTGCGGTCCTTTCGCTTGCCCTGATCGCCTTTACACAACAGCCGATCGTTCTAAATACGCTCTTACTCGCGATTGCCTGCGGACTTGCCAGCGGCATTATTACGTCGGCCGTGACGGCTGTTCTTTTGCCTCTGTGTGAGAATTTTTTCGGGATTCTGACAGATGTAAAACTGCTTGAGCTTTCCAATGCCGATCTGCCCGTTCTTGGCCAGCTTGCAATGCGGGCTCCCGGCACTAATCAACACTCGCACGCCGTGGGACAACTCGCCGAAGAAGCCTGTCGGGCCGTAGGCGGCAACGGTCTGCTGGCGAGGATCGGGGCACTTTATCATGACATCGGCAAGACCGCCGCTCCCGAACACTACGTCGAGAATCAGGCCGGCAAAAATCCGCACGACCGCCTCAAATCAACGCAGAGTGCAAAGATCATCATCAGCCACGTCACTTACGGCGTAAAGCTCGCAAAAGAGATGGGGCTGCCGCCAAGGATAATCGATTTTATCCCGCAGCATCACGGCACGCGCACGCTGCATTATTTTCTAAAAAAGGCCCAGTCCGAGGCCCGTGACGAAAGCGAGATTTCCGAGAACGACTTTCGCTATCCGGGACCGAAACCCCAGTTTAAAGAAGCGGCTATAATGATGATCGCCGATTCATGCGAAGCGGCGGCCCGCTCGCTGGCAGAGCCGACGCCGGAGAATATACGCTTTATCGTTACCAAGATCGTCGATTCTATCTTGCAGGACGATCAACTCGACGAATGCGACCTCACGCTTCGCGAGCTAACCCAAATACGCGAATCGATGATCAAATCGCTTGTCGCGATCTACCATTCGCGCGTTGATTATCCGGGCTATGTCCCGCCCACTTCTGGCCAATTCAAATTCGCAGCGACAGATGGGGCGAGCGAAGAGTCCGCAGTCAAATATATAAATCCCGCCGACATCCCGATAAGCCCCGGCGGCGAGATCGAGGACGAGGCAATTGCCCGCTCGCACGAGCCGCGAATGGCTGATGCTAAAACTGCGGAATAGCTTGAGTTAAAACTTGAGTTGGAGATGCCGTGACGAAAATCACTAAATTAAGAAAATTCTCTCCGTGTATTTCGTGGTTAAATCTTATCCTTTAGTTTTTCGTAGGTTGTTTGCAGTGTTTCCGGTATTGTTCGGGTTTGACCGATGGCGGTCATAAAATTGACGTCGCCGACCCATCGGGGCAGGATGTGCATATGTAAATGCCCGTCAACACCGGCACCGGCCGCTTTGCCAAGATTCATTCCCAGATTGATGCCGTCCGGCATATAAACTTCCGAGATTGCCGCCTGAGCACTCTTTGTGAGATCCATCATCTCGTCTGTAATACGTTTGTCGGCCTGGTCAGGTGCGGCAATATGATCGTATGGGACGATCATCAAATGGCCGGAAGTGTAAGGATAAATATTGAGAATGACAAAGTTAAACCCAGCACGCTTGAGGATGAATTCTTCCTCGTCGCTCGTCGGGTTCGATAAAATATCGCAGAAAACGCAACGGTCTGGTTTGGCCGCCCCACTGCCAGTTATGTAATCATACCGCCACGGACTCCACAATACGTCCATAAGAGTCGAGAGATAAGAGTCAGGATTCTGAAAACTCAGACTCCCGTCTTATTCACCCTGATTTATAAGTTCTTTGAGCTCTTTGCCGGGTTTGAAATAAGCAACGCGTTTGGCGGGAATATCTACGGCGGCACCAGTTTTTGGGTTACGGCCTTTTCGCGCATTGCGTTCCCTTACCCGAAAGCTGCCAAATCCGCGCAACTCTATCTTTTCGCCCCTGTTCAAAGTGCCGGTAATGCTGTCAAAAATGATCTCGACAAGCTGTTCGGCATCTTTCTTAGTCATGTCCACTTCTTTAGCAACGCTTTCAACTAGATCAGCTTTTGTCATTCCTTTATCGCTCCAGAGATTGATTCCCCGTACTGCCCTTGTAAAACTAATCACGGCTCATTTATGCCGATTTCTTTTCTGTCTCCTCGGAAGGCGTTTCCGCCGTGTTTTCTTCTCCGAACGGGTCGGTCGAAGCCGTCTCAACTTGCGCTGTCGGTTTCGTAGTTTCCTTTTCGGTAGCTCCTTCGACAGCCTCTTCAACTGCGGGAGTTTCCGTTTCAGCTACCGGTTCGGTTTCGACTGCCGTTTCCACTTCGGGGGCTTCGTCAGCAGCGACCGGCTCAGCTTCAGGTGCAGTTTCCGGTTCTGCAGCGGAGGTTGTTTCATCATCCTCCAGAGTCGGAACCTCCGTTTCGGTTGCTTCGGACGCCGGAGCTTCTTCGGCAATTGGAGCAGATTCAGACTGGTCAACCGGAGTTTCCGTCTCGGCGACAGGTGTCGATACTTCGTCACCACCTGCCTCGGTAGTCGCTTCCGACGCTTCCGCATTTGCAGCTTCTATCGCCGCCTCGGCTTCTTTTGCAGCAAATTCGTCAGCTTTGACTTTCTTCGCGGCCTGTTTTGCCTTTTTCTTTTCCTCAGGATCTTCCTGTACCGGAGCTTCTGTCTCGGCGTCGCCAAATTTTAATTTTGCGAGTTCGCCAAGCGAAGCCATGCCGCCCTTCGCCTCGGTCGAATACATTTTGGTATCGACAACCGGCTCATTTTCTTTGCCGACGGCACGGTGCGAAAGCCCGATCTTTTGATCAGCAGGCTCAATGCGTAGGATCTTAAAGTCCATCTCCTGACCGAGTGTCGCAACGGATTCAGCATTCTCGACACGTTCGTCGGACAGTTCCGAGACGTGGCACAGGCCTTCTAAACCTTCGCCAAGTTCGACAAAAACACCGAAATTAGTGAATCTCGACACTTTGCCCTTTACCACATCACCCGGGCGATGTGTTGCGACAAAGCCTTCCCACGCGCTCGGGGTGAGGTCCTTCATCGAAAGGGAAAGACGCTGGCCGCGTTTGTCGATGCTGGTAACGATAGCCTCGACTTCCTGATCTTTCTTGAGAACATCTTTCGGATGTTTAATCTTCTTGGCCCAGGAAATGTCCGAAACATGGACGAGACCGTCGATGCCTTCTTCGAGCTCGACGAACGCTCCAAAGTCCGTTAAATTGCGGACCTTACCGATGATCTTGGCACCGACCGGATATTTAATATCGACGCTGTCCCAAGGATTTTCCTGAAACTGTTTCATGCCGAGGCTGATGCGTTTTTCGACAGTATCCACGCCAAGCACCTGAACCTCCACCTCTTGTCCCTTATGAAACATACGTTTCGGGCTTTGTGAACGCCGCGACCATGAGACTTCGGAAACGTGAACCAACCCTTCTACACCGGCTTCAAGCTCAACAAAAACGCCGTACTCCGTCACGGACGAGACGATTCCCTTGAGCTTTGTGTTGACGGGATAAACTTCGAGGACGGTTGACCACGGATCGGGAAGAAGCTGTTTGAAACCGAGCGAGATCTTTTCTTTTTCGCGGTCGAGCTTTAAAATCTTGACCTGGATATTATCGCCAACCGTAAATTGATCGCCCGGATGGTGCAGCCGTCCCCATGACATATCTGTCACGTGAAGAAGTCCGTCGATACCGCCGATATCGACGAATGCACCGTAATCGGTAAGATTTTTGATCGTGCCGTCGACTATATAGCCGAGGTCGATCTTTTGCAGCGTCTCTGCTTTTTGTACGTTTACCACAAGATCGGTAAGTACTTTGCGCGAAAGGACAATGTTATTGCGGCGGCGGCTAAATTTGATAACCTGAGCTTCGATGTCCTGGCCAATGTATGTGGCGAGGCTGCGGATGGGACGCGAATCGATCTGCGAACCCGGCATAAACGCCTCGATGCCGTTGATGTCAATACTCAGGCCGCCTTTTGTCTTTTCCATGACACGGCCAATAACCGGTGTTTCGGAGTTGAATGCTGCTTCGATATCATCCCAAACCTTCCGGCCGAGAGCGTCGATGCGCGAAAGCTGAGGTGCGCTGTCGCCGGAAGGAATGCTGCGAATAATTACTTCGACAGTCTCGCCGACAACGGCGGTCATCTCTCCGTCAGGTCCGGTAAATTCCTCAACCGGTACAAAACCCTCGGATTTGTAACCAAAATCTACAAGTACGCCCCGGTCAGTAATACCAACGACGGTGCCCGTAACCATTTCACCCTGATGATATACGGTCTGTTCCTGCTCAAACTGCTCGAGGATCGCGCCGAAGTCGATCTCGCCAGATGCTTGGACTTCCTGAGCAGGTTCTTCAGTCGAAACGGTAGCTGCCGGAGCCGGAATTGGCTCACCGGGAGCCGATACAGCGGCTGGAGCAGTTTCGACCGGGGCCGTAACTGGTTCTTCATCAGTTTCAGCAACAACCTCACTCGCAATAGCCGGATTTTCGGCTACTTCGGTTGGTGACACTTCTTCCGTTACGGCCGATATTTCCAATGCCGGTGTAGTAGCAGTAGTTTCGGGAGCAAGGGCCTCAGCCGTCGCGCTGGTTGATTCTGATTGTTCAATCGCTGTTTTCTCGATCGTTGCCGACTCTTCAGCGTCCTGGGTTAACTCGTTTGTCATTTACGCCTGTTCAATTCCTTGTTTTAATTACTTTACTTTCAACTGTTTACCGCATCGAGCCAGACGCCAAAAACCAATAATCGTAACGTCGTTTTCCTATCTCAAAAGCAGATGCAAGGTCGACGCAACGACTATTGCTCGGGTTTCTTATCCTTCCGCTCAAAGAGGTAATAGTAAAATTTACACGCTCAAGTGCTTTTCTGTCAAGACTTGCGAGTCGAAAATCCTTGAAAAATAAACATTTAGGGGGTTTTTGACTCGACCTCAAGTATCCTTTGCTTGACGCACCGGTTAGGGTTGGACTTGAAACCTTTCAAAACGCCATCGAGTTGCGAAAGCGGTCTTACAAGCGGGAAGCACGCTCTGGGTGCTATCCTCTTTGTATATAATCGCTCACCGCTTCAACGCCGCTGCTCTCTCCATTTTCTTCGCGTGATGACGAGGTCGTATTTTTGATACCGGCAAGCCGCAGACGGAATTCGTCCGGGTTGGTCGAGCCTCTCAACGCCTCGTCGAGTGCGATCAGTCTGGACTGGTAGTGGTAAAACAGTGATTGGTCAAACGTCTGCATACCGTATTGGGATGTGCCAGCGGAGATCGCGTCGCGAATTCTCTGCGTCTTTTCCTCATGCAGAATGTAGTCGCGGATGAGCGGGGTGGACTTAAGCACTTCGACGGCCGGAATGCGGCTGTTGCCTTTGGCCGATTTCATCAGCCGCTGTGAGACGACCGCCTTAAGCAGACCGGCGAGCTGAAGACGGATCGATTTTTGGTGATAAGGCGGAAATGCTGAAATAATACGGGTTAACGTTTCGGGTGCGTCAAGCGTATGAAGCGTTGAGAGTACGAGATGCCCGGTTTCGGCGGCGACAAGCCCGGTCTCGATCGTCTCAAGATCGCGCATTTCGCCGACTAGAATTACGTCGGGATCCTGCCGCAGCGAACCGCGCAGAGCCTCGGCAAAATTTCGCGTATCGACATCGACCTCGCGCTGTGTCACAAAAGATTTTGGGGCAGTCCCAGATAATACATAAAAAGTAATATCGAGGGCAAGATGAGGAAGAGTAGATTAAGTAGAGTTAAGCAGAACAAATTGATCGAACATTTTGTAGCAGGAACAACAGCTGGTTGTGCATCTGAATTGGTTGGTGTAAATAGAAAAACAGCT
>JBDSCV010000187.1:0-6043 GCA_039920905.1 Pyrinomonadaceae bacterium | reverse complement strand
TGAAAATGTACAACCCGCGATAGCCCTTATCATTTTTTTCAAAAGGCCCGGCGACCGCAAGTTTACCTTCTTCCGCGAGCCGTCCGATGTTCGCCATGTGACCGGCTAAAATGTCGTCCCGCTCTTTTCCCTTGAACGCTGCGTCCTTCGCTCCCGTTTTGAGAATGACAAGAACATAGTGTTTCATTCCCAAGTCATCGGCACCAAGCTTCTTAGCAAGTTCAGCGTCAAATTTAACTCTCCCACGTATCCGATTTTGCTGCGCCGACGCCGGGATCATAGTAAAAAACAGAATTGCGACCGCCACCAATAAATATTTTATGTATTTCATAACGGGAAAATGTTATCACGTTTTCGCGAATCGGCGTTTACGGCTATCATATTTCCCATAGCTTATGAGCAGAATTGTAAAAGCACCGACGGGCACCGAATTAACTTGCAAAAACTGGCTGATCGAGGCCGCGTACCGGATGCTCCAGAACAATCTCGATCCGGACGTGGCCTTTGACCCGGACAATCTCATCGTTTACGGCGGACGCGGCAAAGCGGCGCGGAACTGGGAAAGCTTTGATGCAATTTTACGGTGTTTGCGCGAATTGAACGAGGACGAGACGCTAATGGTCCAGTCCGGCAAGCCGGTCGGTGTTTTCAAAAGCCACACCGACGCTCCGCGCGTGCTGATCGCCAACACCAATATCGTTCCGCATTGGGCTACGCAGGAACAGTTCGACAAATACGAACGCGACGGGCTGATGATGTACGGCCAGATGACGGCGGGTTCGTGGATCTATATCGGAACACAAGGCATCTTGCAGGGAACTTATGAGACCTTTGGCTCGCTCGCCCGCCAGCACGGCTGGGGAACGATGGCAGGGAAGTTTGTCCTCACCGCTGGCCTCGGCGAAATGGGCGGTGCGCAGGCTCAGGCGATCACGTTTAACGGCGGCGTCGGGCTGCTCGTTGATGTTGATCCATGGAGGATAGAACGCAGACTGCAATTGAAACAGGTTGATGTCGCGGCAAAGGATCTGGACGATGCACTATCTGCTGTTTGGAAAGCTGTTGAGAATAAAGAGGCGAAATCGATTGCGCTCTGCGGCAATGCGGCTGAGGTTCATTGGGAATTGCTTGAACGCGGCGTCATTCCCGATGTCGTGACCGATCAAACCTCGGCGCACGATATTTTGTACGGCTACATTCCGGCCGGTCTGTCGATAGACGAAGCAAATGACCTTAGAAAGGCAAACCAAAGCGAATACGAGCAACGTGCTATGGACTCGATGTCGCGGCACGTCGAAGCAATGCTCGAGTTCCAACGTCGCGGCTCGATCGTTTTCGACTACGGCAATAATCTGCGGCAGCGAGCATTTGATCAAGGCGTCGCGAACGCCTTCGACTATCCGGGCTTTGTTCCGGCGTACATTCGCCCGCTGTTCTGCGAGGGCAAAGGGCCGTTCCGTTGGGTCGCTCTTTCGGGCGACAAAGAGGACATCTTCAGAACCGACGCGGCGATCATGAATCTTTTCCCCGACGACGACCATCTCGCCAAATGGCTGACGATGGCACAGGAAAAGGTTGGGTTCCAAGGCTTGCCCGCTCGCATCTGCTGGCTCGGCTACGGCGAGCGTGCCAAGGCCGGTCTCAAGCTCAATGAAATGGTCGCTTCCGGAGAGCTTAAGGCCCCGATCGTCATCGGTCGCGACCATCTCGACTGCGGCTCGGTCGCCTCGCCCAACCGCGAGACCGAAGCCATGCTCGACGGCAGCGACGCCATCGCCGACTGGGTCTATCTCAATGCCATGATCAACGCCGTCGGCGGCGCGACATGGGTCTCCGTCCACCATGGCGGCGGCGTCGGCATCGGCTACAGCCTCCACGCCGGCCAGGTCATCGTCGCCGACGGCACCATTGAGGCCGCCCGCCGCATCGAACGCGTCCTAACCACCGACCCCGGCATGGGCGTCATCCGGCACGCCGACGCGGGCTACGATATTGCGAAGGATTTTGCTGAGAAGAATAATCTTAAGATTCCGATGAATAAATAGCTAGAAATGGAAAAGAACTTGAAATGGATTTTCATCCCGATAGTTTTGCTTATTCTGTTTATTATTCCTATGTTTTCGGTTACGGTCGCTCCTGAGTGGTCGGTTCGTTTCGTGGATGAAGCTGGTCGACCTGTTTCTGATATTGCAATCGACCAGTGGTGGAAGGATTATTCCCTCGAATGGGGATCGATGCATGCTGAGGATAACTTGTTACCGGACTCGAGCGGAAATATCACGTTGCCAAAAAGAAGTATTCGGGTATCCGCATTGCAAATCGTTCTAGGGAAACTTTGGGACGTTTTGCCGATTGTTACATTTCATGGCCCCCACGGAGGAAGTTCTTTTATCCATTGTCGCGGTTCATTTAATTGTAACGCTAGCTTCGACGTTAGCGAGGAGCGACCAAAAGTAGTTGTAGTTGCGAACTAAGCCATTCGACAAATGGGAGAACAAGCTGGAAGGGACGGCTCGCAGTCGTCCCCTTTGTTTGCCTCGTAAGCCCTAAGCCGTTGCTTCTTGGCCGCTTTGGATTTGTATTCACTCTTCTTCTTCAAGCCGATCATCGCCTGGAGAAGCGATCAAATCCGGGCCGAACTGTCCCCTGATTTCGTCCTTTGCATCGGCATTCTATTTCGGATTGTCGTGGATGTAGGTTTCGAGCTTCTTCTTGTCCTTGTAGCCGGGGACTTTGGTGAGAAAGGCCTTGTATTCGGCAGCGGCGAGGTTTTTAGCACCGGCGAGATCGTACAGGCGGGCGATCAGTAGGTGGCATTCGGCCATGCCAACTGGGTCGAGCCGGATTGATTCGTTGAGAGCCTCGATGCCCAGCGTGCCTTTGCGCACCTGAAGATATGCCTCGCCAAGGAACCGGTGGGTTCGGGCCGAGGTCGGATCGATCGAGATCGCTTGTTTAAAGATCTCGATCGCGGCCTCGAATTGTTTTTGAACAGCCCGCATTGTGCCGAGATTTATCAGCGGCGGCGTATATTCCGGTTTTAGTTCAAGCGATCTTTTGAACGCGGATTCCGCGTCCGTGAGGGCATTCTGCTCGAAGTAAAGCGAACCCAATTTTGCCCAGGCAATAAAATCACCGGGATCAATCGTAACGATTTCGTTTACATATTTGACGGCACTTACAAGATCTTTTTCCTTTTCGGCCTCGCCCGTTTTTTTATAGAGATCCGCCGTTTTATCGTTTCGGGGCCGGGAAAACTTTGTAGAAACCACTCCAGGAGGCACAGTCTGAGCGCCGATAGGATACACCTCAAAATCTTCCCGTTGTCGGACACTGCTGATGTCCGAAACCGATTTTCGCGCCACTTCCATACCGTCAACATCGACAAGCAGCGTTCCGCTCGTTCCGCGTTTTTGGAAACAGTAGTTGCCAGACTTCCCGATAAGTTGCCTCTTAGCGGGCTGGAGGCTGTCCGAGTAAATAACCGTCACTCGGGGCGGCTTAGCGCTAGAACTAAGCCCCAGGAGCACGATCCGACCATAGACGAACGGCACGAGCCGATTGTCCCGGCCGACTTCGCGGGTCGGCGTTTCTCCGAATTCGCGGCACATCTCGTCGGCTTGGGCCCGCAAAGCACCAACAAAAATAAATACCCCAACGACGGACAACGTCGCACAAACCATCGACCTTATGACAGCGCTCAAATCTCCCGGTCTTTCCATCCTCACGGATTCTCCTTTATGTATTTCTCGAACCTCTTCTTGTCCGCATGATTTGGCGCTTTTAGCAGAAAGGCCTTGAATTCGCGAGCGGCTTGCTGCTTTGCACCGGCGAGATCGTAAAGACGGGCGAGCATAAGGTGGCATTCGGCCATGCCGTCGGGGTCGAGGCGTATCGCTTTGTTAAGAGCTGCCGCACCGAGTGTGCCCTGACGTGCCTGCAGATATGTCTCGCCAAGCAGTTGAAACGCCCTCGCCGATGTCGGTTCGATCTCGCTCGCGTGTTTGAATATGGCGATCGCTGCTTCGAGTTGTTTCTGGGAAAGACGTATCTTTCCAACGTTGATCCATGCAGGAGTGTATTCCACCTTTAGTTCAAGCGACTTTCTAAAAGCCGCTTCCGATTCTGCGAGCGAGTTACGTTCAAAATAGAGTGAGCCGAGTTTTGCCCATGCGATATAATCCAGCGGATCGATCGCTACGATCTCTTTTATGAATCCGATAGTCTTCTCAGCGTCTTTATTTTTCTCCGCCTCGGCAGCTTTTCTGTAGAGTTCCATCGTCTTTTCGTTTTGCGGATGATAAAACTTTGCCGAAACAACTCCGGGTGTACCGGGTCGTGTGGATTGCACAGGGAATATCTCAAAATCTTCGCGGAGTTGGGTCGGACCGAATGAACCAAATGACCTTCGGGCCACCTCGACTCCGTCAACGTCTACAACAAGCGTCCCATTACTCCCACCCGTTCTTTTGAAACAATAATTACCTGATTTTTCGATGGTCAACCGTTTTTGAGACTGCTGCGAGTCTACCAGAACAACAGTGATCCGCGGGAATTTGGCTCCGGCGTCATAGCCTTTCAGAACTATGCGGCCATAGATGTACGGGACGTTAGCAAATGGCGAATCGAGCGATGGAAGGGTTCCGAATTCACGGCAGATATCATCCACCTGGGCATTCGCCCCGCTCAGAAACATGACAAACGCAAAAACAAAAAGCAGCGACCTAAATGATGGTTTCACTATTACCTCCGGGCAGAAATTAACTCAAACAATCCTATTTGCTAGTGATATTCCAATGCGTTTAATATGTCAAGCAAGCGGCCGAAAACTCACCGTCGCGGATCCTCACAATCAGGCGCAAAAAAGTGCGGCTGCGTAAACTTACCTACTCACCCGCACCGCTATTCCTCTAAGTTATCCGATGCTACGGGCGGCGATAATACCGACGAACGCGGTTCTTCGGCCTTTGTTTATGCGTCACAATTGCCCCCGTTCCCGCTCCGGCCAGGCCGCCGATCACGGCACCCTTTTTACCGCCAAGCAAACCGCCAACCAAAAGTCCCGCGCCGGTGCCGGCGCCGATGTTGACTGCCTTGCGGTGGCGGCGGTAAAAGTTAGGTTTTTTGTAAACGATAACACGGCCGTTTCTCGTCCTCACCGTTCTGGCCTGTCCAGACGCAGGTGAAGCGAAAATCAAACCGATTGACGCGAACACGGTCACGAACATAAAAATTGCTACATATTTTTTCATCTTAATAAGCTCCTTTGGCTTTCTTACTTACTTACTAAAATATACGTCCAATATTGTTTTTTCGGTGTGGCACCACACATAACGATACGGAGCAACAGCATTACCTAGTCTGCCTTGTATTCGTAGAAAGAAAATCGACGATCAGTTTCTCCGTAACTTGCGATCCCCAGCCGTTGATATTGTAATCGTATCCGTGCTGGGCGTACGGGATGAACAACGTTCTATGTTCTACGCTGGCATCGATAAGTTTTTGGTCAAGAAAAGTCATGTTTTCGGCTCGGACAAGTTGGTCGTGACCGCCGTGAATGGCAAGCGTTGGCGGTGTCTCCGCGGTTACGTGCGACGTGGGCGAAGCAAGGATAAAGCGTTCGCGAATCTCATCGGACGAGTGCGGGTTGCCGCCGAGGAGATTGGCGAGTGTTTGCGGCCCGTTAATGACCATCTCGTTTGCCGGATTGTCGTAAGCCCACAGCAATTCGACCGGAGCGTAGACCGAGACAACGGCCCGCACCTTTTCGGTATGAGCGGCTTTCGGACAGGCGGACGGCAGACGTTCGTCTCCTGCGGAATATGCAGCAAGTAACGCAAGATGTGCCCCGGCCGAGCGACCAAGCAGAGCAATGCGTTCCGGTAAAATATTGAATTCCTCCGAATGGGCCTGTACCCAATCGACGGCACATTTTACATCACCGGTTGCGGCCAGGTAATTCGGTTGCGGGACGAGCCTGTAATCTATATCGAAAACCGTAAAGCCATTTCCGGTCAGCAATCGATTCCATTCGGGAAAATCA
>JBDSCV010000186.1:0-7115 GCA_039920905.1 Pyrinomonadaceae bacterium | reverse complement strand
CCCTCCATTTCGGAGACGCCGCTATAAAGCCACTTCTTAAACCCGCTGCCCTCGCTTGTTTTCATGCCAACAAAATCAAAAAGACCGCCGTGCGTCACGCACTCGCGGCTTTTACAAAGAAAGATTTAATAAAGATTTGCAATTGACACCGACCGGAGTAAATATGGCATTCCAATTCCGGCTAAACAGTTTGATTTTACGCCGATTCACACCAAGGTCAAGCTTAAGTGCCGCCAAAAACAAAAGTGGGGCGACGTCTCCCACTCCGTCGCCCCGTGGTCACCGAAGTGACCGATGTTCACCGGGAGGTGAACGAGATAATTATGCATAGGAGTGAGCGAATACGCAACTGTAGAAATGATATATGTAAAAAATCTTGGGAAGGGTTACAATGGCGAGCTATTCAAGATTCAACGCACCGATCAGCGAAGCCCTTGACCCATCTGCTGCGGCAGCAAAAATACTGTAGACACCGGGTTCGGCATTTACATCGATCGTCACCAGGAAGCTAATTACGGAAATACCGTCTCCAAAGTCCCGCGACGTAATCGAGGACGGGGAAACTCTGAAGAACGGGGAATTAAATTCAATGTTTATGTTTTTGGGATCAAGATTTTTTCCGCCAAGGTAAACGAGATATTCACGTCCCGCGTTGACCGTTACTGAAGAATCCCCAAGTTGGCTGTTGACTCCGACTAGATCCAAAGCGATACCAGAGCGCCGCAAAGTAATTTTTTCATTCAGGAGACGGGCCTCACCATTATCAAGGCGAACCGGCCCCAGTTCCCCAAATGAAGGTCCATCTCCGTCGTCGCGTTTTTGCCAAAAAAGTGAATATGTCGCCTCGGGCAGCCCGCCCAAGCGAAAATTCCCGTCATTACCGGTCTCGACCTGAGCAACGACGCGGCCGGTTTTGATGTCTTCAGCCCAGACGCGAATGTATCTAGACTTGCGGGTGGCCGAAACGGTAAGCTTACCTGAAATGGTGGCACAGCAATCATCGATATCAATCTCACTGCCATAAAGCTCGCGTATGGCCGAAATATCACTATCGGCTAGTGTTCGGGAGCCAAAATCCGTAAAACCAAATGTCCCATTCGTTGACAGGTTTCCGCACATTGTTGAGCCCAATACAACCGAATGACGCAAGCCGAGCAGGTGACCGATCTCATGTGTCAAAGTAGATTCGAGGTCAAAAGTACCAAATGTGCCGTCAGTCGAAAACTGCTGAAATGGGCTCAAGACAATATCCGCTTCGGTGATGAAGCTTTTTCGATTATAAAAGACGCGAGTTTTGGCAGATTCGGCCAGCGGGTTCTTAGAGAATAACAAGACGTTTTCTGGTGACTGGGCGATAGTGATGAGACTGACACCGTCGCCCGTGGATCCAGAAGGGCTGACATTCTGCTTATCGGATGCTTCAACCAGCAACTCAATACCGGCGACGTTCTGCCATGACTGAATGCTGCGGCGGATCGCTCCGATGACATCGCTGTCGGTCTTCATATTTGAATTCGGCAGCGTCAAGGAGCTTGAAACGGCTATCTTAATTGTCCGGCTTTTCCATCGAAGGCGCTGCAAGTCAGGCTTTCCAGTTGTGGTCCAAGCCTTACTGCCAAACGAGTTGATCACCAGACTACTGGCGATAAACATCGATGCTATAATTATTCGCAGAGCATTCATCAGTCTTCTAAGGGTTAGAATGAGCGCTATCGCTTTCGGTCCGGCTCACCCCTTCCAGATCGGCAAAACCGACGACAAGGAGTAAAACGACAAGCGACAATGTCGCAAGAACATAGAGGATAGAGATCTGTTCGTTGGCGATCAGAACACCAATAACGATCGAAACGAGGAGCATTAATGATAGGGCAATGGTTCGCCTGCTGAGTTTCATTTTATTCTTGGAGTTCCACTGAATTGTATACAGAATCACTATCTAATCGATCACCCTTAAGGGCAATTCTGTTACGACCCGAGCCCTGCTTTCACCCGATGCGGTCACCGGCGGATACTTTCGTTCGCCGGCACCTTTGGCCCGAACATCTATTATATCAAATGGCTTCAGAATTTCATCATCCGATTCACCGCGTTTTATTTTATCAAGATCGGTCTCGATTATGCGCGTAGCACCGGCTTCGCGGCGAAAAATCGAAACCTTGCTGTCTGCGGCCCATTTTGCCAGCCCGCCGGCAATTGCGATAACACGGCTTACCGTCATCTGATCCCGCGCGTAGACCGGCCGCGGATTGTTCACGGCTCCAATAACGTATACCGGTGCGGCGGCCTTGGTAACCTCGATCATGTCCCCGCTCAGAATTTGTGGATTCGCGGCAGCATTTCCGCCAATTAGTTCGCTGATTTTGATGGTTAACGTCTGCGAACCGTTGTCCTGGGCTGTGCCGAGAGCGTTTCCGGCCGTCTGTACGGAAGCCTGGCAACTCAGGCTCCTAGGCCTGTAGATCGTTATCTCACCGCTAGCACCGTCGGTGAGGCCGCCCGCCAATACCAACAACTCCCTCAGAGAAGCTCCCCGCTGCAGACGAAATCTGGTCGGAGTCTTAACTGCTCCTTCGAGACGGGCGACGGGGCGATCTGATCGGTCGATGATCCTTACGACGATCTGCGGGTCGCGGAGAATTCTTCTAAACGCTTTCGCAACATCAGCGGCTATCTGAGTTTCCGTTCTGCAGAGACCATAGACCGGCTCATTAAAGCCGTCAACACCATCAAGAAAACCTTCGGGGGTGAGCGTACCTCGCCAGTCGAATTCAAATCCGCCGACAATATCGACATCAATTATGTCCCCCAAATGAGCTAGGTCTTGTTCTCTTTGTATTTCCAACGACGGGGATGGTTGACTGGATTGACCGATCAAAGTGTTTTGATCTGGAAGCAGGACGAACAAAAAAAGACACAAAATTGTCAAGTATTTCTTCACGTTCTGGGTTTAACTTTCGATGATTCGTATAGATCGCCAATGGGCAATTGCGGAGGACTATTTGTTGGTCGTCTTATCATCTGACATCCGACGTTTATAATGTTTCCTTGAGGACCCCAATTCGACCGAGCCAGGAACGGCAAACCCTTTAAATGCCCAATTGCATCCGTCGCACAATAGGTTATAACGAAAGAAAATCCTTGAAAAGATCGACGTTGGTCGGTATCCACGTCTAATACGGGTGCTGTTACATTTTGGACATCTTTGGGAAATCATTGTTAATTCTTATCAAAGCATAACAATATTTGACATGAAATCCCTAACAAAGCTGTATGCGAACCTAAACTTTCAACCAAAATAGCCGTGGAGTCATTCACCGCTCTCTAGTTTTTCGAGACGCTCGATCTCCGAGTTGATCTGCATCGCAGCGTTTTCCCGGTCGTGGCTTTGCACATTATCTCGCCCTAAATAAAAAAGTGCGTCTTTATAAAGGGTCTTCGCCTCATCATAGTTCCCCTTAAATGCAGCCCGTTCTGCCTTTTCGACCCATTGAGCTACCTGAATCGAAACGACCATGTCGCGCAGCAATTCCTGAGATTGAATTAACGTTTGTTCGGCGGGATACGATTCGAGCGCCGATTCGATTACATTTAATGCGTTCTGGGCGGATTCGACCTTTTCGTCCTTATTCGCCTTGTATTTAGCTTCGTTTGTCAGTGTGCGGGCCTCGATCTCGGCCCATCGCAGCAAATGATAGCGATGATACTCAGCCACAGATGAACGCCCTTTTAACAGTGCTCCCAATCTCGGCGAACCAGGATTAACCCTACTCAATTCACTCTCATTACGGGCTATATAATCGCTGCAAAGTTCGAAAACCTCGCGATGTCCCGCCGAAAACTTGTTCAGTATATTCGCCGCGTCCGATTTTTTCTTGATCTCACTTAGAATAGAAGCGTTCTTTTCGAGTGTTAATTTATGTGGTTGCCCGGAGTCATTGGTTCGAGAGTGTACGCCGCGGATCTGATTGTCCATGACCCGCTGCTGGTGAAGAAAACGAATGTGCTCCCTCCTGACGAGAACCACCCGTAAAATTACCGCTCCACCTAACAGAAGACTCGCACTGATCCCCGCAGTTACCCACGGCGTTTCTTCCCCGCTGTCGTGCAAAATACCACACACAACGAAGAAAAACGCGGTCGAAACAGCAACCGCGAGCACATAATAATTTGACGCCGGAAGCCAAAACGGCCGCCTAGCCCTATTGATCCCTGAGCGCATTCAACGACCTATATATAAAACACGAAACCTTGTTTTGCACTTGATGCAGATTTGACATTAACCTAAAGCTAGGGGACGCCTTATAGTGGATTTTTTCACACGAAATGTCAATGCATTATTCGGATTTTGGTATAATCAACCGTGGCGCAAAAGAAGAAAGGAAAACAGAACGAGCGGCCTATTTTCGATTCCATCAGAAAACCGACTGCACCACCAAGCAGGAAATTTGGCGGTGACGTCCCTGAGGAAAAACTTCGTCCGTCACTTCGCAAGATCAAACACAAAAAATTACCTGATCCTGACGCATAGTTATGCCAAACGAAAACCAAATTCAAGAAAGCATTTGGGCACGACCCGAGATGAATGTGACGTTTCGCGCCGAGATAATGCCCGGAATCTCGAGGGAAAAAAGAACATATCGCATCCAGACGGTTCTACCCAACGGACGCGTCAAGCTTCATGCTTTTGAAGGTGAATATCGTGAGACGGTTTTTGAGGCAATTAATTTTTTGCGCGGAAAGGTAAAATAATCCTAAAATTCGTACACCTTTGCGACCCTCATTATTTCGACCTTAGAAACATCTAATTCTTGTATCTGCTCGATTATCTTTTCTCGATACATCGGCTTCATATTGATGACAAAAACGGGAAAGTCTCTTTTACCAAGTTTTTCAAGTTCGATTTTTAGGCGTTTAGGCGTCAGATGATCCGAAACCTTAGCAAGCTCATCTAATTCATCTGGAAACGCGCACTCGACCAGAACTGCTTTAAGATCGGTGGTCGCTCCGCATTTCTTCCAGATCTCATCCGTCTCCGCCGTATCGCCGGTGATTCCGATCGAACCGTTGCCATCCGAGACGATATAGCCATTGGCCGAAACCTTGTGATTTACAGCCACGCTTTGAAGCGATAGATGCTTGACGGTAAACTTCCCCCCTCGTTCAAACTCGCAGTATTGCACAATTGGGCCGTTGTTATTCGAAAGTTCCGAAAATCGAGGGTAGATGGACCAATTAAAAAGATCGCGTTCAAGGATGTCGATCATCTCGCGGGTTGCGTGAATTAATATTGGTTCAGTTAGAGTGGCAAAAAGGTCGTCAATAAATAACGGAAGCCCGGCGATGTGATCGAGATGGGTATGGGTCAGAACAACATCACGAACCTGTTCCCTTTGGCGGTCCGTACACGAAAAAGCCAAACATCCTGCGTCGATCGCAACACGATCGTCGATAACGATCGACAGCAAATGCTGACGAGCGGAGGCCATGCCGTTCGCATCGATCGTACTTGGAAGCATTTGGATCTTCATCTCTTTTCAGGGGCGGGTCCCTGGTTTAACGTCTATAGCTCCAAAGTTCTTCAGTCTGAGTCGTGCTGAAAACTTGGAACTTTGAATCGAGATTTCACCTCGCACACGTCAGCGCCCGCCCACCGTCGATCTCATAAGTCGCACCAGTTATCCAAGACGCTTTATCCGACGCCAAATAATAGATCAATTCGGCAATTTCTTGCGGATTTCCGACACGTCCGATCGGATGTGTTTCTTTGGAATGTTCCAGGAACGCATCGTATGCCGCGTCTTCCATCCCGCCGCGTTTGTGAATATTCGTGACGACGACGCCTGGATTTACGGCATTGACCCGAACTCCTTTCGGCGCGAGTTCAAGGGCGGAGCATCTGGTGAGATGATCGATCGCCGCCTTGGAGACTGCGTATGCCAAAATATTAGGAAACGACCTTGTCCCGGCAACGCTCGAAACATTAACAATGTTCCCTTTTGTCTCCTCTAAATACGGCAGGCACTTCTGCGAAAGCACAAATACGGCCCTCAAATTAATGTGAAACATCCTGTCCCAGTCATCAAGCGTTGTAGTTTCGAGCGTACCGTTTTTTATCACACCCGCCGAGTTTACCAGAACATCTATCTGTCCGTGGTTATGAATCGCTTCTGAGGCAATCCGTCCAAGCTGAGTCATCTCAGTAACATCCGCCAGGTAAGGCTTTATTGCCCCGTTTTTTGACGTAACTTTCTTGCTGAGGAGAGTCAATTCCTTTTCGTTTCGACCGACTGCGACAACCGTAGAGCCTTTATTCGCAAACAATAGCGCCGCAGAGCGTCCAATTCCGCTGCTCGCACCCGTGACTATAACCACTTTCCCTTGCATAAGTATTTTTCGCCTGTGAATTTTCGAGTTAAGAATAACAATGAAACCGGAAGTGTGGCAAACCCGAACCAAGATTCGCCCCTTGTTTTTTTTATACAAAAATACGGCTCTCGTTGACAGCCGTATCGTTAAGATAGCTTGAGATAAATGCCGGTAGGCGCGGAAGGAAAATTACGACTCTCTGGGCCGTCGATTGGCGGCAAAAAGTAGATCAACAGCGGCCTTTGTTTCCTCGGTCTTCCGCTGTTTTAGATCCGAGACCCAATCGGTCACGGTTGCAACCATTTCGCGTGCCGCAACTCCGGGACTTGCAACCTTTATCTTTTTGGACTGCGAGGCCACTGCCTCCGTCCTTCTTACAATTTTGATTTTAGTCTTATCGATCATTTTTCAACTCCACCTTGATCGCCGGAATTGTCGCCGGCACTTTTCGCATTTTGCCAAAAAACAAGTAAGTTTTTGCGATTTGCAAACAATTAGATTACGAGGGCAAGGCTGGGGTTGTTCCATATATTTTCTTTTGAGCCATGCTCTACCGTAAAAAGACCGGATTTATCGTTGTTAAGCAATTGGCGAGGAACTCTGGCACAAGTCTTGCGAATTGTTAAGGCTTATGAACGTGACCGATCTCATTATTATCTATCTTGCTTGCGGATCGCCCTTTGGCGTCCATCAGATAACCAGGCGGCAGAACGGGCAAGCATCGACAAGTTGGCTCATTGTTCTTGCGT
>JBDSCV010000185.1:0-7495 GCA_039920905.1 Pyrinomonadaceae bacterium | reverse complement strand
GGAACGTGTTTGTGAGAGGCTTGGGCTAAAGGCGGCGGATGTCTCCACGCAGGTCATTCAGCGTGATCGTTATGCGGAATATCTTTGTACGCTGGCGATAATTGCTTCGACATTGGAGAAGATCGCTTTGCAAGTGCGGCACTGGCAGCGGACGGAGGTCCGCGAGGCTCAGGAGGCGTTCAAGAAAGGGCAGAAAGGTTCTTCGGCAATGCCACACAAACGCAATCCGATCCTCTCTGAGCGTATTTGCGGTATGATGTGGACTGTGCGTGCCAATTCGATCGTCGGCCTTGAAAACGTTGCTCTCTGGCACGAACGCGACATCTCTCATTCATCCGCCGAGCGAATCGTTCTGCCCGATTCAAGCGCGACGCTCGACTATATCCTTACCAAAACAACGAGCCTGCTCGACACGTTGATCGTCTATCCCGAAAATATGCTGAAAAATCTTGGCTTGACTCGCGGCCTTGTATTCAGCGGCCAGTTGCTTCTTGCTCTCACCCAAAAAGGCATCTCACGCGAAGACGCCTACACGTGGACGCAGCGAAACGCGATGAAGGTCTGGGACGAAGGCGGCGACTATCAGGAGCTAATAAATAGAGACGCGGACATCTCCTCACACCTCTCGGCTGAAGAAATTGCCCGCGTTTTTGATCTCGCACATTACTTGCGTAACGTTGGTAAGGTTTTCGAACGGGTTTTTAGTTAGACCAGTTGTCGGCCATATCGCCGATGACTGGCAGTTTAAAGACCTGGCCTGAGAATGCCTTGACCATGCAATAAATTACAGCGCCCAAAATTGCAATAACGAAAACGATCTCAACCAAAAGAAACAGCATGGCAAGAATTGTCGATTGGGCAACGGCGACGATCGCTCCGAAAATCCCGAAAACGATTCCGAGGACAACACAGACGCCCATCAGCAGCAATGACTGGAACGCATGAAAGCGGGCCAATTTATTTGTCTTATCGGTCACGATGATGATAATGCTCATGATCAGATTTACCGCGCAAATTGGTAAATAGGCAAGGCCGGCGGCAACGTTCGAATCGAGTCCGAGAGCTGATTTTCCTGAGTTTTCCATAATTTTTAAAGTTCTCCTATTAATGATTTTGAATTGAAACAATTACTATACCGAAATTTAACGTGAAATCTAACACAAGACTTTGATAAATACAACGCGATGCGTCAAAATCTAGAATTTATTTTGGTGCGGTTAATAGGTGCAAAACATGAAAGCAAAGGTCTATGTCACTCTCAAGCCCAGCGTCCTCGACCCGCAGGGCAAAGCTATCCATCATTCCGTCCAGTCTCTCGGGTTCAAAAATATTGGTGACATACGGCAGGGGAAGTACTTCGAGATCGCTCTCGACGATACGGTTTCCGAGTCTGATGCTCGTATTTCAATCGAGAGCATAGCGAAAAACGTTCTTGCAAATTCGGTTATTGAGGACTTCCGCGTGGAGGTAGAGCCGTGAAGTTTGGCGTTGTAGTTTTTCCCGGTTCCAATTGCGATCACGACGCATATCACGTCGTTTCGAAGCACGTCGGACAGCCGGTGGATTTTATCTGGCATCAGGAAACCGATCTGAGCAGCTTTGACGCGGTGATCGTGCCGGGCGGATTTTCGTATGGAGATTATTTGCGCGCCGGGGCTCTGGCAAGGTTTTCCCCGGTAATGAAGGCGATAACGCAATTTGCGGCTGACGGGAAGTTCGTATTTGGCATTTGCAACGGTTTTCAGATCCTTTGCGAAGCCGGGCTGCTGCCGGGGGCATTGATGCGAAATGCCGGGCTGCACTTTGTCTGCAAACACGTCAATCTGCGGCTCGAAAATCAAAACACTCCGTTTACGTCCGAGGTCGATACCAAAAAGGTGCTCTCGATACCGGTCGCCCACGCCGAAGGCAACTATACCTGCGACGACGAGACATTCCAATCACTTGAAAAAAATGGCCAGATTGTTTTTCGTTATTGCGACGAAAATGGCAAAATTACCGACGAATCAAACCCAAACGGAGCCCGCTCCAATATCGCTGGCATTTGCAATCTGGATCGAAACGTCTTGGGCATGATGCCGCACCCTGAACGTGCGTGCGAAGAATTGCTCGGTTCAAACGACGGCCGCGATATTTTTCGCTCGCTGTCAAAGGCGATCGTTGAGGTTGAGGCGTGCGTGTGAAAGCCGTAAACGGCAAATCCTCTCCCCGAAATTTCAGTCTTCCGGATTCCAAGCTTATCAATAGATCAAATACAACCGAGAAATTGTGATTTCTATGACCGAAAGACCAAGAAGCGGTCGTTTGTGACAGATTTTAGTTAGACACGTTAAGTGTTAGGCCATCCATGCTCACGCGCCAGTCCAGGACCTTTGCCCCGTCTCGAGCGCCCAAGGCACTCTCAACCTCTGCGCGGCGCCCGTCTTCGCAATAAAACGCGATGCAGCCGCCGCCGCCGGCACCGCAGACTTTTGGAGCGATTGCTCCATTTGCCAGAGCCGTCTCGATCAAATGATCCATTTGGGGGGTCGTGATGTTGGGCGAAAGGCGTTTTCTTTGCGGATGGGCGGCGGCGAGTATGTTGCCGACGGCGTCCCATGCACCGGCTCGCAGCGCCGCACGCATTTTTAGGGAAGTGTCGCGGATGCCGTCGAAAATCTCAAAGATCTCTTTGTCGCCGTCAATGTGGCGTTTTGTGATCTCCCAATTGTTGATACCCGAGTTTCGCGGTTCGCCTGTGTAACAGATGACGATCCGGCGTTCGAGTGTTTCGATATCGATCTCCAGAGCCTCGCGACTCGTTCCGTCCGGCCTAAAATGAATGCAGGCCACCCCGCCAAACTGAGCCGAATAATAGTCCTGAAAACCCGTCGGCACGCGAATAACCTGACACTCGACATTTGCCGCGATCGGAATAAAGCGGTCGGGCGTGTATCGGTCGCCGGTTAATTTATTGAGAGCTCCGATGCACGCGATATTGAGCGTCGAGGAACCGGCGAGGCCCGCTCCGGCCGGTGCTTCCGATTCCGTCGTCAGGCGAAAGCCGGTAGTCGGTTTGAAAAAATAGACGAGCTTTGAAAGCAGCTCAAGCCGGGGCTCATTTTTAAGACTCGCAACGTCGCCAACGGTTGTTTCAAAACTTGTTTTTTGGTCTATTGACTCCAAAACGATCCGGTGGTCGTCCCGGGTTTCGATCCGGCAGCGCACCATCATACTCACGGCAAAATTTACCGTCGCGGCGCCCTCGTGAAACAGAAACAGGGGCGGAATATCAATTGTTCCGCCGGCCAGGTCTACACGCGTCGGGGCAGATGCTTCAATTATCATTGTCAGTTGGTTGTCAGTAGTCAGGAGTCAGGCATCAGTAGTCAGTACTTTGTAGTCGAAACACTACCGATGACAGATTCCATGGAGCGTCTCAGCGTCTCGGGGTCTCTGCGTCCGCCGTTTCCTTTTCTTCTCGTTTCCTCTTCTCCCCTTCTTCCCCACGGTTTGGTTCACGCGTCAGATGAAGCCGCTCGCCGAGATCGTGAAGCGTGATCTTTCCAACCTCTTCGACGGCCAAGAGCTTTTCTTCGATCTTTAATATCGTCTCTGGGTTAGCATCTTCGACCCTTTCGGAGAGCCAGTAGCGTTCAATCACGTAGAACACAATGATTCCGAACATTACGATAAAGAACAGGACGAAACCCACCTGCTTAAAGTCGCCGATCATCGAAGTAACGGCGCCGCTAAAGAAATATCCGATACCGGACAAAATAAGCACCCAGAGTGAACAGCTCAAGCCGCTAAGCCCTATAAATCGCAGGAACGGCATCTTGCCGACACCGTAAAATACGCACATTGCTACGCGTATCCCATAGATGTATTTTGAGATAATTATTGCGGAGCCGCCGAATTTTTCGATGAGTTTTTCGACGCGGGGTTGAGCCACCTGATAAAAGCGATAGTCTTTTGCGTTTTCGTGAAACGTCCGTCCAACGGCATATCCAACCGAATCGCCGACCATTCCGCCCAAAGTACCGGCCAAGAAGACCTTGAAAAACCCCCAATCCCCGAAAAATCCGCCATGGGCCATAGTCCCGGATATTAACAGAGTAATATCACCCTCTACTGTGCAGAGAGCAAAAACTGCATAAATGCCGTACTGGGCGATTAAATCGTAAAACTGATGGTCCATAATTCAAGCGGGTATGGTATCCGGGACTCTCCAAAGAGTAACTTTCTACAAACGCACAGTCAATAAAAGGGTGTTATTCTTTTAGGGTCTTAGCTATGAATTCCGGCATAAAACGTTTATTAAAAAAATCCTATTGGGTCCGGTTCGCAGTGTGGCTGGCGACCTTAAATTTTATTGATCTGCTGGCGATCATGCTCCCGACATCTCCGCTCCAAAAAGGGAAGAAACGAGTAGTTTTTGTGAAGGTGGACGGGATCGGGGACTACGTCATCTGGATGGCAAGCTTTGAAACGCTTAAAAGAATGTATCCGGCCTCGGAGTACGAACGACTTCTTATCGGAAGCGATAAATGGCAGGGGCTTGCTGAATCGGAGAACACTTTTCACCGAAAGTTCTTTGTGGATACCGACAAGCTGATCTTCAACCCGTTTTATCGTTTTTCTAAGATGCGACTGATTAGAAATCTCAACGCGGATATTGTTATAAATCCCAGACTGACGAGAGATTTTCTATGGGGTGATTCGCTGGTACGATGTTGCGGAGCACCCGTAAAGATCGGCAGTTCTGGGATCGAAAACCTCATGACAAAGGTTCAGGAGCGTATTTCGGATCGTTGGTATACAAAGCTGGTCATCCCGCCTGAAAAAGGCCGACACGAACTTATATCCCATTTAGAGTTTTTGAGCGAAATAGATCCTAAAATCGAGGTCAAACTGACAACGACAGAGATTTCTGATGTTGGTTATTGCAGCAAGTTTAACCTTGAGACTCCGTACGCGATCCTTTTTTTAGGGGCTTTTACCGCTGACAAACGTTGGCCAACAACTCATTTCGGCGAGACCGCCCGTTTCCTTTCAGAGAGGTACATGTATCAGATCGTTTTGTGCGGCGGGCCGGACGACAAATATCTGGTAGATGGCTTTGCAAAACATTTTGCGGGCAATTTTATTGATCTAACTGGTAAAACGACCTTATTAGAGCTTGCCAATTTAATTCGCTCGGCAAAGTTGGTGATTACGAATGACAGTGGTCCCGGCCATATCGCAATCGCGACCGGGTGCCCTGCAGTTGTACTGACACCCGGCAATCATGTTGGCCGGTTCTTCCCCTATCCAGCCGAACTTGGCGTCCGCCAGACAGCTGTTTTGCACGAAATGCCTTGTTTCGGCTGCGGTTGGGAATGCATTTATAAAGACATCGATGAGAACTCTCCCAAACCCTGTATTGCGAATATCTCCGTGAACGATGTTGTCGGCGCGATCCCACAACTTCTTGGCTATTCATTTCGATAGCCGGAAAATCGCCCCTCCTCAATTCCTTAGACTTGTTTACGCCGATTTAGTGTTTGACTGTTTAACGGGCAGTGGCTAAAATCGGCTTTTGGTTTTCGTAACAGCGTACTAAATAATTATGGTTGATTCCCCAAATCAAAATGGCCGCCGCGTTGGCATCGAGATCTCAAGCGCCGCGCTGAATGCTGTTGTCATTGGCGAAAATGATGCGATCATTTCGACGCACTCGGTACCGGTAATTGACGCGGACACTATCGCCTTGCAATTGATCAGACTAATTGAAGGCGTAAAGCAGGAGTTTGGCGGCTTTGACCAGGTCGGTATTGCTGTACCGGGATTGGTTGACCGAACGACTTGCCGGGTCGCGTTTTCCGCCAATATTCCAAGACATTCGGAAGTCGATATTGCAAACGAAGTGAAAGCCACGACCGGTTTGGCCGTTTTTATTGAGAATGACGCAAATGCTGCGGCATTCGCCGAATACCGTCTGGGGGCCGGACGCGGAAGCCGCGATATGTTCTATGCGACATTGGGTGAGGGCGTCGGCGGCGCGTTTATTTTTGACGGTGAGATCTGGCGCGGAGCCTCGGGATTCGCTGGCGAATTTGGATACGTTCCGATAAATTCTGAGGGAACAAGGCTCGAAGATGTCGCCTCGTCCGCAAATATTATTCGCCGGACCCGCGGACGTTTTCATACTGACAGCACGTCATCGTTAAATAAAGTTAGCGAAGAAGCTATTACACTAACGGATATTATCTCGGCGGCTGGCAATGACGACGATTTTGCACAGATGATGCTTGAGCGGACCGGAATGTATGTCGGCACGGCGGTGGCGAGCGTGATCAATCTGCTGAATATCGAAAAGATCGTCGTTGGAGGCGAAATAATGGAGGCGAAGCAGCTTGTTCTGGATGCTATCGTCGAGCGGGCTCAAGAACTTTCGTTCTCTCCCTCTTTTGAATCGACAAGCATTGTCGAGGGCGAACTGGGCGTCAATGCGGCCGCTGCGGGTGCTGCTCTTATCAGTGGGCTCGCTGGCTAGTTAACCGGAATTGAAAACAATAATCCGACTTATTAACAGAATTAATTTAATCCAAAATTGCTCAATATGACCTGACTGAACTAATTTTAGAATGTGCAATTTGCGGATTCACTTAGTTCTTGTAAAATCGTAATTAGTTTTACGAATCTAATTTATATAAAGGCTCAAAGGCTTTCCTTGCTTCGGCTCGAAGATTTGAGAGATGTCGAAGTCTAATCGCTGTAAGTTTTTCTCTGCAACAGACTAGAGATGGCGCAATTTTTTAATAAAAGTGCAAACAACATAGCTCGCATCAGTATGCTCGCGGCGGCTGTTTTGGGTGGTGGTGCATTCCTTGCTTACACACAGATAGCCCGGTCGTCGTATCTGACAGGCCGATATCTGGAAAAACAGCAGCCGGTTCAATTTAGCCATAAGCATCATGTCGGCGATGACGGCATAGATTGCCGTTATTGTCACCAGACGGTTGAAACAACGGCGTCGGCTGGGATGCCCGCGACGCAGACATGTATGAACTGTCACAGCCAGATTTGGGCCGACAGTCCATATCTTGAACCGGTCAGGGCCAGTTTCCGCGATAATAAGCCGATCGAATGGGAACGCGTCCACGACCTTCCCGAATACACCTATTTCAATCACAGCATCCATATTGCCAAAGGTGTCGGCTGCTCGACCTGTCACGGAGCGATCGACAATATGCCGGCAGTCTTTCAGGAGAATACGTTACAGATGGAGTGGTGCATCGCATGTCACCGTGCGCCTGAGAAATTTATCCGACCAAAGTCAGAGATATTTAATATGCAGTGGCATGACGGCGACCTCGACGATGGGGAACGGACTAAATTGAAGGCCGACTACAAAATTCGAAGTAAGGAAATGATGACCAGTTGCTCGACCTGTCACAGGTAGGAATGGGCCCCTAGATCACCGGGAATATTTATATTTAAATAAAGATGAAACGGCGGAACACGGAAAACG
>JBDSCV010000184.1:0-5932 GCA_039920905.1 Pyrinomonadaceae bacterium | reverse complement strand
TCGCTCGGCACGCTGCATACGTCGATACTTTCGGGTTCACGCGTGCCGTATGCAATGGCGAATGACGGGCTGATGTTCAAACCGCTCGGCAAACTCAGCATTACCGGCGTTCCGATCAAGGCATTGCTCGTCCAGATGGTTTTCGCGATGATCTTGGGGCTGTCGGGTTCGTTCGACACGCTGACGGATTATGTGGTGTTTGGTTCGTGGGTGTTTTATGCGCTGGTAACGTCGTCGATCTTTGTGTTTCGACGAAAATGTCCTGACCTCGAACGTCCCTACCGGGCGTTTGGTTATCCGGTTATTCCGATCGTATTTTTATTCGTGACGGCGTGGCTTTTGTATATCACGTTCTCAAATGACCTGCCGCAGATCACTGAAGGATTTGCGTCGATCAGTGCTGGCGATGTCGGGGCCGGGCTCAAATCGTTTGCGAAAACATCGTCCTTTGCCGGATCGCTGCTCATTTTGCTGGGATTGCCGGTTTATTACTACTTAAATAAAACAGGGAGCAAATCGCCCATGAGCGACGAATAGACACATGTCCACAAACGACCGACGCAGCGGCACCGAGCGCCGCGGAACAAATCGTTATCCGGTTGAAATGGATGTCGAATGGGTCGGCTCAGCCGGCAGATCACCGGGAACCATCAGCGACCTCAGTCTTGACGGATGTTTCGTGCTGAGTTCGGGCGACGTTAACGACGGGGAGAATATTAAGCTTTATGTCCCTCTGACCGACGGCATGAAGGTCGAGTTTAGCGACCGGGTCGCTAATCACGTTTTTGAGATCGGTTTTGGGAAAAGTTTGACCCGCTATCGGTTGCTCAACGGGATCTGCTGGTCAAGATCGTCCGGGACAACGAATAGCCTTAAGTATCTTCGTTTCTGCGTGCCAATGCCTCCAAGGCAACTTCGCGGTCGTCAAAGTGGAACTTATTCCCGCCAACTAACTGATAGCTTTCGTGCCCCTTTCCCGCGATTATAACAACATCGTTTGTTTGAGCGACAGCAATGGCCCGGTAGATCGCTTCGCGGCGGTCCGAAATTACCTTGTACTCGACATTTGTTTTCTTAACTCCCGTCTCTATTTCATCAATGATCTTCAGCGGATCTTCGTTACGCGGATTATCCGAGGTGATTATTACGAGATCGCTATATTTACCCGCGATCTCGCCCATCGGCTGACGCTTAGTTCGGTCACGGTCGCCGCCGCAGCCGAAAACCGTAATTATCCGGCCGTCCGTCAGATCTTTCGCCGTTTGCAACGTGTTAAGCAATGCATCGTCCGTGTGGGCATAATCGACAATCACCGCGAAATCGCCGTCATGCGGAACACGTTCAAAACGTCCCGGCGCACCAACACAGATCGAAAGCCCTTTTGAGATCGAATCAAGATCGTACCCGAGTTCGAGAGCGGTCGCCGTTGCGGCGAGCATATTGTAAACATGGGTCTTGCCGACAAGCGGGGAAGTGACACTGCATCGGCCGGCGGGGATTTTTAGTGTGAATGATGTGCCTCTAACAAGCGAAACCTCGATATTTGACGCCATTATATCGGCGTCGCCGACCAGTGAGGTGGACACTACCCTCTGTCCCGCGCTACGCAGTTCAGCGGCCAACTTCCGGCCCCATTCGTCATCAATATTTATCACGGACGAGCCGGGCTTTTCGCCGAGACGCCCATCAAACAGCTTCTTTTTGGCGTCGTAGTAATTTTCCATCGTCTCGTGATAATCGAGATGATCGCGGGTCAAGTTGGTAAAAACCGCAACCTTGAAGCGCAGCCAGTCACATCGATGCAGGTCGATCGCCTGCGACGAAGCCTCCATTACCGCCATCGTGCATCCAGCGTCAACCGCTTCGAGCAGAAAGCGATTTGTGTCCGACGCTTCGGGCGTTGTGCGTACCGCTTCTTCGCTTTTGTCGCCAATGCGGTACTCGACCGTCGTGAGCATGGCCGGTTTTTGTGCCGCGACCTCGGCCAAGGCGAAGCAGAGATATGTTGTAGTTGTTTTGCCGTTCGTGCCGGTTATTCCGACGAGGCTTAGGTCGTGCGACGGATTGCCGTTGATAACGGACGCAGCTTTGGCGAGAGCCTCGCGAGCGTCTTTAACTTTTAACCACGCTAGCGCGAAACCGGCAGGTGGATCGTATTCTGAGACTATTCCGACCGCTCCCCGTCGCATGACATCCTCGACAAACCGGTGGCCATCGACGGTAGCACCCTTAATAGCCACAAAAAGCGTGCCGTCGTGGGCCTGCCGCGAATCATGTGTCACGTCGGAAACTACGACCGCCCCATCGCCCAAAAGCGAAGCATTTAGCTCGCCTGTGACCGCATCGATTGTGAGTTTTTCTTTGCTCAAATTTTTACAAACTGCGCCGAACGTGAATTATACGATACGAATATATTTTCCACGAACATAGCCGCCGCGATTTCGTATTAACCTACAGAGTAGGAGGTAAATCTTATGAACATCATCAAATTGATCCTAGGTGCGATCGGCCTCGTTTTTGTCGGAATGCTCTTTCTCTGGGTTCTCGGCTTTATCGGTTCGCTTTTGTCGTGGGTGTTCTGGCTCGGTCTTATCGGTCTTGTCGGATACGGCGGTTACAGGCTTTTTCTAAAGATGGAACAAAAAGCGCTGGGAACCGACGCACAGCACGGACTCGGCGGCGGTACCGACATTAATATGTCGTGGGACGAATACGACAAGAAATATCTACATAAATAGTACGGATAGCAGGCAGAACCGCCTGCGTTAGCAGGTGGAATAACGCGCAAGGAGGACTTGGCTGCGGACGAATTGTCAACTTGAGGCCGGGAATGCTATTCTTCAAGCCACCTGCTTACGCAAGCGGTTCTGCCTTATGCCGAGGTGGCGAAATTGGTAGACGCACTAGTCTTAGGAACTAGCGTCGAAAGACGTGCGAGTTCGAGTCTCGCCCTCGGCACCAAATATCAGTTGTCAGTGGCCGGTTGTTAGTTGTCAGAAAAGGCATCACTTCCGGTCATTGGCTTTTGTAACGCCTCAGGATTTATAATTCTTTTTGGCTGACAACTTATAACCGACGTCCGACAACCGACTAATGAAAAGCGAAATAAAGGAAATTTCACCTACCCAAAAAGAGATACATTTACAGATCGACGCGGAGTCAATAAAGGCGGCGTATGGCAAGGTTAGCCAGAAATATGCCAAACGCGCGAGCGTGCCGGGCTTTCGTAAAGGCTATGCTCCGCTTGATGTCGTCCGCATGCGTTTTAAGGAAGACATCAAGAGCGAAGTGCTTCAGGAAGTGGTTCCCGCTGCGGTAACTGCGGCCATTCAAGAGCATGATCTGCATCCGCTGACTGAGCCGCAGCTCCATCTTGAGGACCATGAGAACGTAAAGGTCAATGGCAGCGTCCCGATCTCGCTGCATGTTCATGTGGAGGTAATGCCGGAGATCCCAAGACCGAAATTTGAAGGAATTGAGGTGACTCGGCGTGTAAAACCAGTCATTGACGGAGAGATTGACGATCTGATCGCCGAGCGCCTTCAAAAGGAAGCCGCTTTGATACCGCTCGAAGGGCGTAAATCAAAACTTGGCGATACTGTAATTGCCGACCTCGAAGGCGTAATTGACGGCGATACTGACGCGGAGCCCATAAAGGCCGGCGATCTGGAAGTTGAACTCGGCGGCGAACATATCGAGAGATCGTTTACGGAGAATCTGATCGGCGTCAAAGAGGACGACGAGAAAGAATTTACGGTTGCCTATCCGGCCGAATTTTCGTCCGAGGCGTTGGCCGGAAAGACCATTCACTACAAGGCAAAGATCAAATCCGTCGGTAAAACTGAGATCCCAAAGCTTGATGATGCGTGGGCCAAAAGTCTCGACGAAGGCTACAAATCGCTTGCCGATCTGCGTAAACGGTTAAAGGCCGATCTCGAAAAAGTGTCCGAAGCCGACGCGGATGCCCGCCTGAGAAACAACGCTATCGCCAAGTTGATCGAGGACAATAGCTTTGAGGTTCCGAATATTCTGATCGAAAATCAGGCCCGCAATCTGCTCAATAATTTTGCCCAGGATATGCAGCAGCGCGGCGTCGATCTCAATCAGGTGGAGGCACAATTTGTCGAGATGGCCTACGGCAATATGCGGCAACAGGCCGAACGCGACGTTCGCGGTGCGATGCTGCTCGATAAAGTCGCAGAGATCGAAAAAGTTCAAGTTGCAGAAGCCGAAGTTGCTGAAGAAATTCAGAAGATGGCCGATTATTACAGGGCCTCGGCAGATGAGATCCGCGAATCGTTAGACAAGCAGGGCGGCGGCGTTGAGAATATTCGCAACAACCTAAAGACCCGGAAAGCCATTGAGGCCGTCATCGCAAAAGCGCAGGTCGTGAGCGGCCAGTGGATAGACGAGTCGCTGGCACAACCGGAAACGGAAGAGAAGCCGAAAAAAGCGGCGAAAAAGAAGGCGGCGAAGAAAGAATAGTTGTCATTTGTCAGTTGTCAGTAAAAGGAACCGAGCCGAGAAACTGATGACTGAAAGCAAAAAGCTGACAACTGACAACTGACAACCGACAACCGACAACTGACTTTTTGCTTGCATTTTTTATCGAAAGTTGTAAAATCATTTTCGATATTGGCAATCGCCATATTTTCAACAACTTATCGTCGTTTTATTCAAGTATTTTATAAAGAAATTATCACTTTCAGTAAGAGAGAAAATATATGTTAGTACCAATGGTTGTTGAACAAACTTCGCGGGGCGAACGGGCGTTCGACATTTACTCGCGTCTGCTCAAAGACAGCATCATTTTTATCGGAACGCCGATCGACGATCAAGTTGCAAATCTGATCGTCGCGCAACTCTTGTTTCTCGAAGCCGAGGACCCGGAACGCGACATCAACCTATATATCAACAGCCCTGGCGGCTCTATCACCGCCGGTATGGCGATCTACGACACGATGCAGTTCATCAAGAACGATGTGACGACGATCTGCGTCGGTCAATGTGCCTCGATGGGTGCTTTGCTTCTTTGTGCGGGAGCTCCGAAAAAGAGATTCTCGCTGCCCAATGCGCGCGTTTTGATCCACCAACCGTCAGGCGGTGCTTCGGGTCAGGCGACCGACGTTCGCCTCATGGCCGAGGAGATCATCCGGATGCGCTCACTGACATCGCAAATAATTTCAAATCACACCGGCCAATCCTTCGAGCAGGTCGAGCTTGACGTCGAACGCGACCGCATCCTAACGCCGCTCCAGGCCAAAGAGTATGGTTTGATCGACGAAGTGATAGAACATCGGGAGAAGTAGTTGGAGAGATAGTTGTCGGTAGTCAGTTGTCAGTTGTCGGATTTGAGCAATAAATGATCCTATGGCGGGACAGAGCTATCGAGATTTAATGGTTTGGCAAAAATCGATGCGGCTTGTAACTGACGTGTACCGCATGACAGAGAACTTTCCGAAGGCCGAAATGTATGGATTGGCCAGTCAGCTTAAGCGGTCCGTCGTTTCAGTGCCATCTAATATAGCTGAGGGACAAGGTAGAGATTCGACAAGGGAGTTCATTCATCACTTATCTATTGCATACGGATCGCTTATGGAAGCAGAAACCCAGATTCAGATCGCAGTCAACCTTTCGTATATTGGACAAACTGAGGCTGATAAATTAATTGAAAAAGCGGCGGAGGTTGGGAGATTGATGAACGGATTATCTCGGTCATTAAGAAAGTCTCTTACCGACAACCGACGACCGACAACTGAAAACTGAACCTATGCCCCAATTCAGCCGTCCAGAAGAATTACTCACGTGTTCGTTTTGCGGTAAATCGCAGAATGACGTTCGCAAACTGATCGCCGGCCCCGGCGTCTATGTTTGCAACGAATGCATCGACATCTGCAACGAGATCATCAACGACGACGAGCAGACGGCGACA
>JBDSCV010000183.1:0-3056 GCA_039920905.1 Pyrinomonadaceae bacterium | reverse complement strand
ATTTTATGTTTCAGCAGATTAGATTTTGCCTTGTTTCGATCCCATTCGAATATCAATTCCATCTTCAAAAATCATAGCATCTACACGGAATTTCTCAAATATTTGTAATCCGCAACAAAACAGATTTCGAATCTACCAATTAGCCTTGCCGGTTCTTTAGGATCTTGACGAAAGAGCCGGAGCGGAGTTCGTCGAGTGTGATGCTGGTCAGGTCGAGGGCCTCTTGTTCGGTGACGGCGCCGCAATTGATAGCGCGCAGAAAGTAATTAAGCAGTCCCTGACCAGTTGCAGCATCGTCGAATACATCGCCGACGAGTGTTGCCTGGGCGGCTTTTTCGACGAAGTTTCGGAGGCGTTCGCTGGCAGCGTCGAGGCCTTCGAGAAAGAAAGTGAAAACGGCGGCATATCGTGTCGGTAACTGCCCGGGATGAAGGTCCCAGCCCTGGTAAAATGCGTTTGCGAGCGAATGACGGCAGTGGTCGTAGTGGAGTTTCCAGGCACGGTGGACAACGGTTTGGTTTTCGTTGATCTGCTCGGTTGTGAGATTTTCGCCGCGATGAGGTGCGACGGGCATAATATTTGTTGCCCCGTCCGAGAGCCAAACGCCGGTGCCGCCAAATGAAACCTGCATCATAGAGCGTGCAAAATCACACGCCGGATGGAGCATATCCTGATATGCGGCGGTGATCGAACAACTCGCGGTGTAATCGTATGTGCCAAAATGTGCCGCGGTGCAGCGTCCACGGGCGGCCTCAAGCATTCGCGGCATTCCGATCTCGCCGTCAGACGCGATTATCGACTGGGTGGTCTCTATCATCATTTCCATCTTGAGCGAACCGGCGGCGAGACCAAATTTCGGTTCAATGTTATCAAAAATGTCAGCGAGTACGCTGACCTGTTCCGGCGTCACGATCTTTGGCAAGGTGACGACGAAATTGTCCGGCATCTTTCCGCCGGAGGCCGCAACGAGCGTCGTCAAAAACAGATCAAGCGTGCGAATGCTCCGAGCGTGGAGATCCTCGGAAAAGGTCTTGATGCGGATACCGATAAAAGGTGAAAGCGTCCCGGCAGCCATCCCTTTTGCGACTTCCTCAGCAGCCGAAACGGCGTGACCGTCCTCTTCGGCATCGGGCCGCGAGCCGTAGCCGTCCTCAAAATCGATACGAAAATCCTCGACGGCTTCGCGCGCGATCTTTTCGCCGACACGCGCAAAGATTGTGTCAGACAATTTTGGAGGCAGTTCAAGCGCGGCCGCAAACGTCGCAGCGTTTGGAGCAAACGTCTCAAACGAGCGAACTGCGAGTTGTCCCAGGCGCACAGCGGTGTCCGATTTGAACAAATGGGCTCCGCCATAAACTGTGTGCACCGGCTGCCGTCGCCCCGATTCGCCTGGATAACGCTTTACAAAAGCCTCCATTGACGAATGAAGCCGCGCGGTGATCTTATCGAATGATTCCTGAGAAAGTGATGTGTTCATTTCAAAACTTGATAAAGGCTAGTCCGTATTAGCTCCAGGACGCATCAATAAATTCGTCAATTGTAAGATTTGCGGCACGGATGAGGCCTCTTAAAGTTCCCTTAGCAACTTCTCTGTGCTTTGGAACTGAGAGGGAAGCCATCTCACCGTCTTTGGTAGGTACCATGTGGCTTCCGCTCTGCCGGGAAAATTCCCAGCCGAATTTTTCAAAGGCCTTTCGGACCTCATTTCCATTTAAGGTCGGTAACTGAGCCATTTTACGCGGCAACTTCAACTAGACGGGGTTTCAATGGTCAGTGGAAGTCCTTTCTCGGCACGCACTTCCAGACATATGCTAATTGCGTCCTGAATGTTCTTTACTGCTTCCTCTCTGGTTTCACCCTGACTTATACAGCCAGGTATTGAAGGACATTCGGTGATCCAGACGCCGTCTTCATCCCGGTCGATTGTAATATTAAAAATCATGGGATTATTTTACTATTTCAAGCCGCTATTAACCAGATTTACCGGCAAAGCCGAGCTTCGATCAAACCGTGCGGTTCATCGGTCGGGATAAAGATGCGGTTGGCGTTTATCTGGCCAAACTTTGTCATATCGACCGGTAGGCAGTGAATATTTGGCAATGAAAATGAGATCTCTTCGATCACCGCAAAATCACTCAGGATCGCCTCGCCTATCGCGTAGAGAGTGTGCTGGACGGAAAGGCTTTCGTGGTCAGCAAAAACCTTAAGGATCGTCTGTCTGATCGCCTGAAATATCTCGTCCGTCGCCGAGTCCGCATTTCCGTATAGCCAAGTCGCCTTCATCGAGGTCGAAAAAATACGATCGGTCGTTTCGGGCAGCGTCGTGTACTCACCTTTTATAAATCCGGCGAACCCCGAACCGGTGGTCTTAAGAACTATCAGATCTTCGACGCCGGATTCGACTATGACGCGTTCCCTTGATGCAGTTATCCTGGCAGTGCGTTTTTCGCCGCTTCCTTTTACAAACGAATGATCATGCTCGCGGGCGTCGAACTTCATCCGCTTCCAGCCGTGTTCAAAAATATCAATTATTACGCGCGAAATCTGTGGATTGTTAGCCAGAAAATGTCTCGCCAACCGCCCGCCAAATGCCTCGATCTCTTCGATTTCCTGCGTCTGTCCGGCCAGAGCGTACACGGTATTTTTCATCGTGTCGGTCGGCAAACATAGTGCATTGTCACCATCAGTGTGAATGGCATCGAAGTCGCCCTCAAGAGCGATATTGACTGTGAGATTTTGGAGTTCGTGGCGTGCGCCGGAGCGGGCAACCTTAATCAAGCGCACGCGCGATTTTCCGTAATTATCCTGGACGATTTTGATCGGCATATTTAACCGCAGATAAACGCAGACGAAAGGAGCAAATTTATTTTCTTATCCGCGTGTATCTGCGTCCATCTACGGTTAATTCTTTTCCGCGTCTTCGCGTCTCCGCGGTAAAAATTTTCCTAGCTTCCGCGATACGTCGAGTAGCCAAAGGGACTTAGCAGGAGCGGTACATGATAGTGCCGCATTGTGTCTTTGACCACGAAACTGATCGTAATTTGCGGAAAAAAACA
>JBDSCV010000182.1:0-15434 GCA_039920905.1 Pyrinomonadaceae bacterium | reverse complement strand
AAATCGTGTTTTGTTAAATTTCACTGGAAACCGCTGCTCGGTGTCCATTCCGTAGCGTGGGATGAGGCAACGCGGATCTCGGGCAAAGACCCGGATTTCCACCGCCGCGATCTATCGGAAGCGATCGATTCAGGAGCCTTTCCCGAATGGGAATTTGGGGTGCAGATCGTCAAAGAAGAGGATGAACATAAATTCGAATTCGACTTGCTTGACCCCACAAAGCTCATTCCTGAAGAGCTTGTGCCGGTTCAGCGGATCGGGAAAATGGTGCTAAACCGTAACCCCGATAACTTCTTTGCAGAAACCGAGCAAGTTGCATTTCACCCCGGACATATCGTTTCTGGCATCGACTTTACAAACGATCCGCTGCTGCAGGGCAGGCTTTTTTCATACACCGACACCCAGCTTTCGCGGCTGGGCAGCCCAAATTTTCATGAGATCCCGATCAATCGCTCGATTGCCCCGGTCCACAACAATCAACGCGACGCCCATATGCGAATGACGATCGACAAGGGAAAAGCGGCTTACGAACCGAACACCGTCGGCGGCGGATGCCCGTTTCAGGCGATGATGAGCGACGGTGGCTTTCACTCGCACGAGGAACGCATCGACGCGAAAAAAGTGCGCGCACGCAGCAATAGTTTTCACGATCATTTTAGTCAGGCTACACTGTTCTACAACAGCCAGTCGGAGGCGGAAAAAACGCATATCGTCAATGCATTCAGCTTCGAACTGGGCAAGCTCGAAGCCGATGCGATCCGTGTAAGAATGGTCGGCAATCTGACACAGGTTGACGCTTCGCTGGCAAAACGTATTTCCGCCAAACTCGGAATTGACGTTCCGAAACCGGCGGCAATGATGAACCAGTCGTTTGGCGCCGATACAAACCCAAAATCGGTCCAGCCGGTAAAAGCAAAATCCTCGATCGAGAGATCAGCGGCTCTCAGTATGGCGAACACGGTCAAAGACACGATCAAAACCCGCCGGATCGCTATCCTCGCTGGCGATGGCGTTGACGGCAAGGCTCTCGGAGCCACGAAGAATTCGCTCGAAAATGCAGGAGCGGTGACAAAGATCATCGCCCCAAAGCTCGGCCCGATAAAAACGGCCGGGGGTGATCCGGTAAAAGCAGACGAAGCGTTTTTCCTTGCGACATCTGTGGTCTATGACGCGGTATTTGTAGCGGGCGGTAACAGCCTCGCAACCGACGCGGACGCAATTCACTTCGTCAACGAGGCTTACAAGCACTGCAAAGCTATCGCTGCGGCCAGCGGCGGAGCGGATTTTCTGAAAAAGACCTTTGTCGACGCGTCGAGCGAAGGTGTGATAACGGGCGGTGATGTTAAGTCTCTCATCGCTAATTTTGTTGACGCTGTCGCTCAACACCGGTTCTGGAGCCGCGAGGAGAAGGCCAAGGTTCCAGCTTAACAAATAGAGGGTGCGAACCGTTTCGTACCAAAATATAGACACCTTCGTTAAGAGCGTCGGTCAAAAGCGGCGCTATGAGGTAACGGGAAACGACCGATACGCATTGAAGATGAGGCGAGAGCGGCCTATGTGCGTCTTCAGCGCACGAGATCAGATGTCGACTTCCAGAAGTTTCGCAGCTTTTCCAACGGCTCAGCGATTTTTTTTTATTTAGTTTCCTAATTTTCGCAGATCATTGATGACGCCGGGCAATACTTGGAGTACCTTTTCTACTTCGTCAGACGTATTAAACCGCCCCAGCGAAAACCGTATCGCTCCCATCGCACTCGAATACGGTACGTTCATCGCCTGCAAAACCGGTGAGGCAGTGTGATCAAGTGAATTACAGGCTGAACCGGTCGATACGCATATGCCGAGGGCGTCTAGTCCCGCTAGTATCATTTCGCCGTTGGTATTTTCGAACGAGATGCTCGATGTGTTTGGCAGACGTTTTGTCGGATCGGATATGCCGTTGAGATGAGAATTTGGGATTTTGTTCAAGATCTCGGTTTCAAGACGGTCGCGCATTGCCTGTATCTTTGTCATCGGCGCCATATCTTTTACTAATTTTGCCGCGGCACCGATACCGGCGATCTGGTGGACAGCTTCCGTTCCGGCCCGTTTTCCGCCCTCTTGACCGCCGCCCGTGAAAAACGGCGGGAGGCTGACGCCTTTGCGTATATACAGCGCTCCGATACCTTTCGGGCCGTGAAATTTGTGGCCTGAGATCGAAAAAAGATCGATCGTCGTGTCTTTTACATTGATTGGAATCTTGCCAACAGCATTCACGCCGTCAACATGAAAGGTCCCGTTTGAATACTCTTTTACGATCCGGCCGATCTCATTGACGGGGAACAAAATGCCCGTTTCGTTGTTGGCGAGCATCACCGAGACAATTGCTGTCTCGTCCGACAATGCCAACCGCAGACTGTCGAGGTCGAGTGAGCCGCTCTCGTCAACATCGAGCCACGTCACGTCGTATCCCACTTTATCGAGCTTTTCGCATAGCTTACGGACGGCGTCGTGTTCGACCCTAGTTGTAATTATATGTTTTTTGTCTGGATTTGCCTCTAATGCGCCAAGGATAGCCCAATTGTCACTCTCTGTGCCGCCCGATGTTAAAGCAATTTCTCCCGAAGATTTTGCTCCTAACAGCCCTGCGACGCTTTCACGGGCTTCATCTACGGCTGCTCGAGCATCCTGTCCCAGTAAGTGGGCCGCCGACGGATTGCCGTACGAGGCTTCTAAAAACGGGCCCATCGCATCTAAAACCTGCGGCGCAGCCTGTGTGGTCGCATTATTGTCAAAATAGATCATACTTCGTTAAAATCGTTCGCGCCGCCAATTTACCATTTACAGTTTAGCAATTACAATTACGACTAACTTGAACGCGATAATTACAATTACGGATCCAACCGGTCGAAGCTGGCAGACGACGCTCGAACCCGGCAAAACTTTTACCATCGGGCGGGCAAAAGAGAACAACATTGTGCTCAATGACCGCCGCGTCTCGCGTAAACACGCTTTTATTTTCGCCGATGCCGCCGGATTTAAGATCGTCGATGGTTATATCGAAAACGGCCAGCTTTTTCGCAGTGTCAATCACGTTTTTGTAAACGACATTGTGCAGCTTGAATTCATTCTGGTGGACGCCGACATCGTCACAATAGGCGAGAGCCGTCTGGAATTTCACACGCTTTTCGACGCGACGAAACCCCGAATTGACGTAACCAGAACGGCAGATGTAACGATAGAACACTCGGATGAAAAAAACAGAAGTGTTAATTTTGACAATTCACCGCTTGGCCATACTCAGGTCAAGATCTCGGTGAATGAGATCATCGGCCGGAAATCAAATTTGTCGCTCGAAACGGCAGTTGCAACACCAGAAGAGATCAAGGACCTGCGGCGTAAAGCAAAAATTCTTGAACTGCTTTTCGAGATGAGCAAAACGCTCGGAACGGTTTTTGAGTTAGAAGAAATTTTTGAAAAGGCGACCGATCTGATCTTTCGTGGAACGCCTGCCGACCGCGTTGTCGCGCTTCTGGCGGAAGAAACGAGTGACGGCAAGATAGTTGAAAACACGCTTTACCAGATCGGGGCAAAAACGCGCGAGGCCGGTAATGAAGAGCTGACCGAGAAACTGGCCGTCAGTCGAACGATCACCCAAAAAGTGATGACTGAGCGCGTTGCGGTTCTGTCGCAGGATGCAAAGACCGACGAGCAATTTCATGGAGCGGAGTCAATCGTTTCGCAGGGCGTGAGATCGACGATCTGTGCGCCGTTGATAACCCAGTCTAACGTTCACGGTGTTATTTATGCCGACCGGCTCGATCCGTTCGCCGCATTTCGCGACGATCACCTGGAATTGATTAGTGCGGTCGCGGCGCAGACGGCCGTCACAGTCGAGACGGTTAAGGCCCACAAACGTCTGGCACGAGAAGAGGTCGCGCGTGCAAATTACAGCCGTTTCATGCCCGAGTATGTTGTGCAGCAGTTGCTCGAAAACCCGGATTCTTTCCGACTCGGCGGAGCGAACCAGACGATCACCGTTGTTTTTGCCGACATTCGCGGCTTCACCGCTTTTTCGGAAAACGAAAATCCTGAGAACGTCGTGGGTTTGCTGAACCGTTATTTTTCGGCGATGACTGAGATCATTTTTGCACACGGCGGGACACTTGATAAATATATCGGCGACGGCCTGATGGCACTTTTCGGGGCACCCACCGCGACACCCGACGATGCGAAAAACGCGGTAAACGCGGCGGTTGCCATGCAAAGAATGTTGTTGACGCTTAATCCTGAGCTGATCGCCGACGGTTATGCGGGCATCTTGATCGGCATCGGTCTCCACACCGGCGAAGCGACGATCGGGTACATCGGCTCCGAGCAGCGGTCCGAGTACACGGCTATCGGCGATACGGTAAATTTGGCTTCGAGGCTCGAGGCTAATGCGACCGACGGGCAGATTCTAATTAGCGAGGCGACGGCCCGGGCGGCTGGCAACATCTTCCCGATGATGAAACATGAACCGCTGACGGTCAAAAACCGCAAACAACCCGTTAATCTGTTTGAGGTAAAATGGAATTGACGCATCTTGGAAGGTATAGCTGATTAAGCATATAATTCAAGCGGCTCGTGTTGTAAGAAAATCTTTATGTTAAAGATCTCATCTCTCAAAAAACTGGTTACGGATTCGATGGCGATCGACCTCGGCACGGCAAGCACGATTATTGCCGTCAAGGGACGCGGCGTTGTCCTGGATGAGCCGTCGCTCGTCGCGATCAACGACATGACCGAAGAGATCGTAGCATTTGGGCAGGAAGCGGCCGAGATGACGGGCCGCGAGGGCCGCGATGTAACCGTAAAGGCTCCACTCATCGGCGGCGTCGTTGCCGATTTTGAACGGACGAAAAAGATGCTCGCCCATTTTGTAAAGAAGGCAAAAACAGGCGGCTCGAACATTTCGCTTCAGGCCGTAATGAGCATGGTCTCAGACGTCACGCACGTCGAGCAGCGGGCGCTCTTCCACGCTGCCGAAGAAGCTCATATCGGCAAGGTTTTTATGATGGAAGAGGGCCTCGCGGCGGCCTTCGGTGCCGGTGTTCTGCCTTCGGACAAACGGGCCACGGCTATCGTGGACATTGGGGCCGGAACGACCAATATCGCCATTATCGCCAAAGGCGCAATTGTTCACTCCACATCTGAACGCTATGGCAGCAATGCTATTAACGAAAGCCTCTCGACGCATCTTCGCCGCCACCGCGGCCTGCAGGTTGGCGAGGAAACGACCGAGCTGCTGAAAACTGCCTTTGCCTCGACCTTTCTGCCGGAAGACATTTCAAAATCGATGGAAGTTCGCGGGCGCGATGTTCAAACCGGCGGCCCCGGAGCGGTCGAGATCACAGCCGGCGAGGTTTATCCGATCGTCGAGGGCATCGTCCGCCGCATAGCTTTGCGGGTCAAGGACACCCTCACGGAGCTGCGTCCTGAGGTCGCCGCCGATATCTACGATCGCGGCGTAATACTGACCGGCGGCGGCGCCCTGCTCGAGGGCATCGACCAATACATGCGCTCATTCATCAATCTTTCCGTGACCATTTCCGACGAGCCGCGCTACGCAATCGTCAACGGCCTCGTTAAAATGTTCGATGACCAAAAACTCCTCGAACGCGTCTCCCGCAACGAACTCGGCGTCCTCCAAAACGCCGAGATACCGTTTGAAAGTTTAGGTTAACGACGATAAATTTCCGCTCAGCAAAATCTTTGAATGTGCTATTCTGAGTGCATTGACACGCATTCGATAGGACGTGTAACGCGCCTAAAAGGTAGCAAAAAGTGGATCTCACAAATTACATTCCGACGGTAAACACGCTGCGAAATGTCCTCGATATTACGCTCGTATTTATCATTGTCTATGTCGTTTTGAAGTTGCTGCGGGGGACACGGGCGGTACCGACTGTTGTCGGGATGGTGATCCTGGCCCTGCTTTACTGGTTTGCGGCCGCACAGGAACTTTCGACGCTCGAATTTGTGCTGCGGTACGCGGTCGGTTTTATCGGCATTGCGATCATCGTCTTGTTTCAATCCGAGATACGCCAGGCGCTGATATTTTTTGCAAACCGGCTCCGCTTTCCGATCTTAAAAAGCCAGCGCGGTCAATTCGGCGGCAGCGTCTATGACGAGATCGTTTTGGCGGTGACAACCTTGGCGTCAGAAAAGACCGGTGCTCTGATCGTGATCGAACGGAATATCGGCCTAAGAAATTTTATCGACGCCGGGATCCAACTTGACGCAAGGCTCAGCTACGATCTGCTGGTGACGATATTTAATCCGGCAACACCGCTTCACGACGGGGCGGTAATTATTCAAAATGAAAGGCTTGCGGCCGCGTCGGTCTTTTTGCCGTTGACAAAAAATCCTGAAATTTCGCGTGAGCTCGGCACACGCCACCGGGCTGCGATCGGCATTACCGAGGGCTCGGATGCGATCTCACTCGTCGTTTCCGAAGAAACGGGCCTCATCACATATGTTGAGGCCGGCAATGTCCGCCGCAACATCGACACAAACCAGCTTCGAAAACTGCTGCTGGATGCGCTCGAGATCCCGCTGGTCGAAAACTGCCGCGACAAGAATTACGCCGCAGAAAATCCTGAAAGCACGGAGATAATTTGAAGAAATGGCAGGCAAGCTGTTTGCAAAACATATAGTGCGAAAGATATTTCTCGAAGACTGGGCGATGAAACTCACGGCTCTGGTGATCACATTCGGGCTTTGGTTTGGCGTCACGGGCCTCAGTACGCCGACGACCAAACGCCTGACCGTTCCACTTAACCTGAGTATTTCCAACAATACCGAGGTCACGAACGTCCCCCAGCCCGACGTAGAGATCGTCATCAGCGGCGACAAGCGAAAGATAGATCAGATCAATAAAAGCGAGCTCATCGCGATGCTCGATCTGACTGACGTTGCCCCCGGCGACCGCGTGGTCTCGCTCTCGCCTGAAAATGTTTACGTCCAACTGCCGCAGGGCATCAAACTCGTCGAGATACAGCCGGGCCGCATTCCAATTAATCTAGAAGCAGTCGAGGAAAAAGAGATCGAGGTCAAGGTAAATGCCGAAGGCTCGCCGGCCGCCGGTTATGAGGTTTATAGTGCGTCCGTTTTACCGCCAAAGATCCGCGTTCGCGGCCCGGCGAGCTTTATCAAAACGGTCAATTTTGTCGAAACAGGCGTTATCGACATTTCCGGCAAGACCGCCGAATTTACCGCAAAACAGATCCCAGTCAGCGTCTCCAATCCAAAAGCATCGGTCCTCAACACGGTCGTAGATGTCTATTGGCGCATCGGTGAGAAACGTGTCGAAAGATCGTTTTCTGTTCCCGTTTCCGGCTCACCCGGCAAAACCGCTACTTTTACGCTCTACGGCCCGCGAACTCTGCTGTCAAAAACTCGATCCGACGCATTTAAGATCGATCTCGCCGATGAAGCCGCTCCGCAGCTGACCCTGTCCGCCGAGCTTCAGGACCTCGTCGAGATCCGTCGTCTGACCGTTAAATAAAACGTTGCAGCCACGCCATAATATCGATGCGCATTTCCTGCGTTATCTCGTGCTTTGCCGCGTAATGTTTTGAGCGGTAATTCGGGAGAGTGGCAGCGAGTTTCTCATTAAATCCGGCAAACTGTTCCTGCGTGTAAAATTCGTCGTCGTCGCCGTATAGGTAAAACGTCTCCGCCTCAAACGGCTTGTACATTTCGTTGGTATCAAGGTCGCCGGGAATGCCTCCGCAAACTCCGACGATGCCTTTCAGAACATCCCCGTGCGTAAACGCAAACCGAAAATCGAGCGCACATGCCTGCGAAAAGCCATACATACAGACTCGTTTGCGGTCAATCAGGCCGTCACCCGCAAGTTTCTCTATTACGTCGAGCACAAATTTATGATGCAGCTGCACGTATTCCTCAGGTTTGTGTTCGGAGAGCCAACCAAAACCGATGCGAAAACCGTCTGACGTTGGCCTGTAGTGCTGGTGCGGGCCTTGTATAGACGCAATTACCCAACCATCCGGAACGACGAGCTTTGCCTCACGCATCATATACCGTTTGTGCGCTCCGTAGCCGTGCACCGCGATCAGCAGCGGTGCCGGCGTTGCAGCATTTTCCGGCACACACAGGTCGTAATAAAGGCTCACTTCGGCCTTCATCGTGAGGTCAGTCTGCAGATCTTCGGTCAACGTTTCTCTCCTTCCTCAAGAACGCGGTAAAGCACATAAACACATCCGGTTTTCATAGGCTTACATTCCAGCAACTCGAGATCGATCTGCCGTGACATTTCGTGAAAGAGCGGCACGCCCGAGCCAAGCAAAACCGGATGGATATTAAAACCTATCTCGTCGATCACGCCTGCCTCAAGCAGCGTCCGCGCCAGATCACCGCCCCCCATTATGCAGATGTCTTTGCCTTCCTGTTCCTTAAGTTTGCGGACAAATGCGCCGGGATCGCTATTGACGATCTCGATGTCGCCCGCAGCCAACCCGGGCGGTAGACTCCGGGAAAACATATACACTTTCATTCCGGCGTAAAGCTGATTGGTTTGTTCTAGTTCCTCTTCTGAAAAATTCTTTTGCGCCGTCGACCACGTCTTTCGGCCCATTATGATCGTGTCAAAACGCGGCCAAAAATCCTTCATCAACTCCATCGCTTCGTCGCTCCAAAGCAGCCAATCGACAGACCCGTCTGTGCGGGCAAAATAGTTGTCGAGGCTGTTGGCTCCTCCGAATATTACTTTTCGCATATCGATCTCCTTTTTTGTACGCTGAATATAGTAAATTGTATGAGTATTCGCAAAATACTCAAACAGAACAATTTTGGTCGGGCCATATATCAGCCCTTACATTAAATACAGCAGACAAAAAGAGAAAGTTTATGAGAATAATTTTGATTCTGGTTACGCTATTGGTCTTATCTATAAGCATTTTTTCGCAAGACATAACGGGACAATGGAACGGCGTGTTAGAAGTTCCCGGTCAAAAGATCCCCTTCGTCTTTAATATCGAAAAGACAGAAACCCGCTACAAATCAACGCTCAACATTCAATCGCAAGGAGTGAAAGGCTTGCCTGTAACCGCAACAACCTACGAAAGTACAAAACTGAAAATGACGATGGCAGATCTGGGGGCGGAATTTTCGGGCGAATTAAGTGCCGACGACAAAATTGTCGGCGCTTTATCGCAAGGCGGCAGATCGTTTCCGCTGACTTTGAGCAGAGGCGGCATTGCCCCGCCGAAAAGACCGCAAGAGCCCAAACCGCCATATCCCTATTACTCGGAAGATGTGAAATTTGACAATCCGTCCGCGAAAATTACGCTGGCCGGAACGCTTACCCTGCCGAAAAAAGACGGCGTTTTTCCGGTCGTTGTGTTGATCACGGGCAGCGGCCCGCAAAATCGAAATGAGGAGTTGCTCGGTCACAAACCTTTTCTGGTCTTGTCCGATTATCTGACCCGAAACGGGATCGGCGTGCTGCGTTATGACGACCGCGGGATCGGCGAATCGGGAGGGATATTTAGTACATCGACGACGCAGGATTTTGCAGCCGATGTGCGGTCGGCGGTCGATTATTTGAAGACGCGAAAAGATGTCAAAAAGAATAAGATCGGTCTGATCGGACACAGCGAGGGCGGCATCATAGCCCCGATGGTCGCCGCAAACTCCAAAGACATAGCATTTATCGTTTTACTGGCGGGCACCGGGGTCCCGGGAGATCAGATACTGCTACTTCAAAAGGAGTTGATCGAGCGCGCCTCAGGTGCCAGCGAATCCGATATCCAAAGCGGACAAAAACTGAACAAAGGCGCTTTTGTAATTATAAAAACCACGGCCAACCCGAGCGAAATCGAAGGCAAGTTATCGACCTATTACAAGCAAAATCAAGTCCCTGATAAAGACGCATCGGCAATGACCAAACAGCTTTCCGCCGTCTGGATGCAGTTTTTTATTACATACGATCCATCCCCTATTTTGAAAAAAGTGAAATGTCCCGTTTTAGCCATGAATGGTGAAAACGATCTACAGGTTCCCGCAAAAGTTAATCTCGATGCTATAAAACAAAATCTGGAAAAGGCCGGAAATAAGAAAGTTACGATCAGATTATTTCCAAAATTAAATCATCTGTTCCAAGAATCCGAAATCGGCTCGCCGTCTGAATACGAAAAAATTGAACAAACATTTTCCGCCGCCGCGCTAAAAGAAGTCACCGATTGGATAATTCAGCAAATTAAATAACTCGGCTACGTAAGGAGTGGAGTCGTGTTGCCTATTGGACGAGTCCGGCGGCGGCCATTAGGTTCGGGGTAAAGGCGGGCTCCGAGTGGTCGAATACGTCGTCGAGCTCTTTTTCGACGCTACCGTGGCCGGCGGGTATGCGTTTGACCATCGGCTCGAAATTTTCGAAATCGTAGAGTTCATTATCGAGCAGGTGCGAGCCTGTGACGTTTGTCAGCGCCGTCAGCATCGAGCTGCGGATAAATGGCGTTTCCTTTTCTAGCTCATTGATCAGGCGCCGGACGCGGGCACGCTTGAGATTTGGCTGCGAACCGCATAGAGTGCATGGGATTATCGGAAACTTTTGCTCTTCAGAATAGGTCTGGATCTCTTTTTCCTGGCAATACGCGAGCGGGCGCACTATCGTGTTTCGCCCGTCGTCGGAGCGCAGGATCGGCGGCATCGCTTTGAGCTGGCCGACGTAGAAAAGGTTCATTAAGAAGGTAGCGATGATGTCGTCAGCGTGATGGCCGAGCGCGATCTTGGTGCAGCGTTCTTCGACCGCGACGTTGTACAAAATGCCGCGACGCAGGCGTGAGCAGAGCGAGCAATAGGTCTTGCCTTCGGGGATGTGGGCGGTGACGATCGAGTATGTGTCTTCCTCGACAACGCGGTATGGGACGCCGATGCTGGTCAGGTAATTCGGCAGGATCTCCTCGGGGAAATCCGGCTGCTTTTGGTCGAGATTCACGGCCAGGATCTCAAATTTTACCGGCGCACGGCGCTGAACGTCCAGCAGCAAATCGAGCATCGTGTAGCTATCCTTGCCGCCCGACAGACAGACCATCACCTTATCGCCGTCTTCGATCATCGAAAAATCGGCAATAGCGCGGCCTATTTTTTTGAGCAATTTGCCCCTTGTTTTTGTCTCAGTCTGCAACTATTCTCGTCTCCACCGGAAAACCTTAGATTTTGACACGCCGTTATGGGTTTGACAACCTCAAAAAATGACTAGACATGCATCGGAAAACTCATCTATTATCTATTGTAAGAAAAACTCGATAAAAATGGAGCCGCCCGTCTGATTACAACCAGCACCGGCGCACATGGCGTATTTTCCATATTCAAGCGGTTTCGGGCAAAATATTTGAGAGAGGTTTAATACATTATGATCAGAATGGGACGAGGAAACAGAACCGACCAACCGGGTTCGAACGACTTTCCGGAACCGGCACCTGCTGTCGATCCGGCGTATCGATATTCGAGCGAAACGCAGGCGGCGGTGTCGCGTGGAGCGATATCAGAGAGCGATTCGATGGCGCGTGACATTAAAGAGGGGCGTCTGAGCGGATTTGTCGGCCACGGGACGACGCTCACTGGCGAGACAGAGTTTCACGCAATGCTCCGCGTTGACGGACACCTGATCGGTACGGTTACGTCCGAGGCCGGAACCCTTATAATCGGAACTAACGGGCAGGTCGATGCCAACATTTTGGTCGCGGCCGCGATGATCAACGGCACCGTGAACGGTGATGTGGTCGCAACCGAAAAGCTCCAACTCGGCCGCACGGCCCGCGTCATGGGCAATATCCAAAGCCCGCGTCTGATCGTCGAGGAAGGCGCAATCCTCGAAGGCAGCTGCAGTATGCTAAAGGCCCGCGAAACTCAGGAAGAAGAGGCAGTCGCGGCCGCCGCCCAATATGAGGTTCCGGCAACCACATCAACTGCGATAACAAGTGACGAGGAGACCGTTGACGAAGACGACTCGGCCGCATACCTAACCGATGATGACGACGAAGATGAAGAAACTGCGGACGCTGCAACGGTCTAAAATCTTGCAAAAGACTGGTGGTTAAAAATAGGGTGGAGCTGATCTGTCCTTTTTTATTTGCGGACGATACAGCTTTTCCGGTGTCACAAAGATGTTGAGAGCTATGTCATTAGCGCCGAGGTCTTCGATATTATCTACCGGCAGAAAATAGCTTAGGCCGATCTTAAGACATTCGGGCCGGCATCTGCTCAAAAATTTGTCGTAAAAACCTTTTCCGTAACCGACGCGAAAACCGTTTTTGTCAAAACATAACAGCGGCACCAAAACCATGTCGATCTCCGCCACCTCAACGCCGCTACCTCTTGCCGGTTCGCGGACTCCCCACGCATTTTCGATCAATTCAGTTTTAGCGTCGAATTCCAGGTTCTCTATCCCCCCCGTTTCAAAATCCACAAGCGGAGCAACGGTCTGAACCAGCGGAAATTCCGCCCAGATCCTTTTATAGATTAGCGAGGTGTCGATCTCGTTGAATTTTGGAATTGGAATAAAACAGTGGAGAAATCGAAACGGTTGCAGATTAAAGCTCTCAAAAAAACGGTCGGCGATCTGCCGGCTTTTGAGAGCTAATTCATCGTCCGCGAGCGTTTCACGTTTGGCCAAATAAATCTTGCGCAGCTCAGATTTGGTCATCGTTTGAGTCCGGCATGTCTTAGCCTTTCTTCTTTTCAGGCCTTAGCTTATTGGCGGTCGAGGTTCTGGGTGTGACTTGTGCAGCCCGAAATTCCTGGCCCGATCCGGTTCCCTGTGCCGCCTTTGTCGCCGCCAACAGCTTAGAATCATTTATTGCTTTTAAAGCGGCTTTAGCATTTTTGCTAAGTCTTTTTTTCTCTTTTGGCATATTTATTTCCTATTTTTTTCGATCCATCCGCCGCCGACAACCTCTTCGCTAGTCTTCGCGTCGTAAAATATTGTCGCTTGGCCCGGTGTAATTGCCCGCTGCGGGTCGTCAAAGACTATTCGGGCGCGCTCATCGGGCAACGCATAAATCGTCGCCGGTGCGGGTTCATGGCGGTAGCGGATCTTGACGTTCGCACGAACGGGTTCCGTCGGCTCGTCAAAAGCGACCCAGTTTACACCTTTCGCCGTAAATTCAACAGCTTCGAGTTCTTCTTCCCCGCCAACAACTATCTGGTTTCTCGCCCGCTTGATCTGCAGCACATAAAGCGGCTTTTCGTGTGCGATGCCGAGTCCTCTCCGCTGGCCGATCGTGTACCGGTGGATACCAGTGTGCGTACCTACCTCCTCTCCTGCCGTATTTATGATCCCGCCGCCCGTCGGCATCTCATCCGCGCGGCCTTCGTGGCCTAGGTATCTATCAATAAACTCAGAATATTTTCCGTCCGGCACAAAGCAGATCTCTTGCGATTCTTTCTTTTCCGCAACATAAAGATCGGCGTCGCGGGCGATATCGCGGACTTCTTCTTTCTGCATTTCGCCGAGCGGAAAATATGAACGCGAAAGCTGTTCCTGGTGGAGTTCCCACAAGAAATAGCTCTGATCTTTCCAATGATTTTTTCCGCGAAAAAGCCGGTAGCGATTCGCCGATTCGTCGTACTCGACACGGGCATAATGTCCGGTCGCAACTTTGTCACAACCAAGCGAAACAGCCATTTTATCAAGCGAGGCAAATTTTAGCCGCGAGTTGCAGGCGACACACGGTATCGGAGTCTCGCCATCGAGATAACTTTGAACAAAAGGCTCTACAACATCCCGCTCAAAATCTTTTTCAAGATTCAAAACATAAAACGGAAAACCCAAACTCTCCGCGACACGCCGTGCATCATAAACGTCATCAAGCGAGCAGCACCGCGAGGGAAGCGGGTCGCCGTTCTCATCGACACTTATCCCGCGCCGCTGATTCCAAAGCTGCATAGTAAACCCGACCAGTTCATGCCCCTGCTCCTTCAAAAGCGCAGCTGCCGCCGAACTATCGACACCGCCGCTCATTGCTACCGCTATCTTCATCGCAAATCCCTTGTCTTAAAGTATAGCGATTTGCCTGCGTATTGAAAATGAGGGGGGAATGGACGTGCGGGGAACAGGCAAGGAGGACAGCGATCAGGCCTCGACACGAGCAAGATGAACTTGTCGCCACCTCTTCAGCTTCTCGGTCGTTATAATTCGAGCGGTTTTCTTTTTTTGAGAGCCGTCAGGATTGATATGCAACCTACAGCGGCAAAAATATGCTTAATGGTGTGCCCGCTGATGATGCCCTGGGTCGCGGCAAAAACAACCTTGTCGCCAAGCTCGGCGAGTTTTGCCAGCCCGTACCAAATAGCTCCGGCGAGTACCAACCATTGGTGTGAATATTTGGCCGGATAGAGCATCATCATAAAGGGGAGTATAAGAAGCGGGATCAATTGGATCCAGTAATAAAAACGCAGATCCTGGAACCAGTTCCAGTACAGGACGCTGAACACGCCCATCAAAATGGCTGGGACAAGAAACAGCCGAAAGCGTTCACTTATATATTCGCCCAACAGACCTACAAAGAGCCCCATAAAACCAACCGTAAGCGACATCCGATCCCACACGAGCGTGTAATCATTTGGGTTCCAGTGGTAATAGGACGACGCGACGCCAACCAGTGCTATACCCGCAAACATTACGATCCATGCGCGGTGCAGAGCACCCAGTGGTTCTTCAAAACAAATCTTCAATCCAAGCAGTCCGGCAATAAGAAAACCGAGATTGGACGCAACATCACCAAAGTTTGGAATGCCTAATAACGTTCGGCTGTCGGCAAAATTATGGTAGTTTTGATCCTGACCAAACGGCGGCTGTGAAATCATCCCTATCAACGATCCCACCACAATTATGGCCATCACGAGATGTCGCCAATAAAGGTTGAGGAACGACCGGCTGATTGGTTGATCTATTATATTCCGCATAAAATTAGCTATTTACCGGCTAGATTCTGTTGGGAATTGAACACATTCGCTTTCAAACTGTTCTTGATGGCTTCGGCATATGCCTTTGAGCCTTCCACATTTGGATGGGCGACAGACGCCAGTTCGCACATTCGCTTAGATAGCCGCCCATAATGCTGATACTTCATCTCGGAAAACACTTTAGCACATCCGGCTTTTCTTTCGTCGTAAGTTTCGTCGTTGGGCAGGTGGTTTTTACTGATTTCCCATAGCTGGGGCTTCTTTGTCCCATAGCTGTATTCCTCGGCGATCGGTGACTCGACAAATATCGCCCTCCGTCTATCGCGCCCATCGTTTATCTTCGCGATCGCTTCCCGCATTTCACGATTTGATTCAGTAAGCCAGATCCGCGAGCGGGTTGCCATTCTATTGCGGAGAGGTTTCAAGAACTGCCGTCCCAGCGGATTGTTAAGGCCAGACTGTAATTTGGGCGGAAAACTGAT
>JBDSCV010000181.1:0-4604 GCA_039920905.1 Pyrinomonadaceae bacterium | reverse complement strand
TCGCAGAGTCGCAGAGTTAGAGTAGCGAAAGATAATCCATAAACTCTGCAACGCCAAAACTCTGCAACTCCGAAACTCTTTGACTCTAAAGACTTTTTATGAAAATTCACGAGTATCAGGGCAAGGCTATTTTGAAAGAATACGGCGTTCCGGTGCCGCGCGGTATTGTCGCACGAACGCCCGAAGAAGCCGAAGCAGCGGCCCGCGAACTCGGCACGGACGTTGTCGTGGTTAAGGCTCAGATCCATGCCGGAGGCCGCGGTAAAGGCGGCGGCGTCAAGCTTGCAAAATCTCCGGCGGAGGCAAAACAGCTTGCGTCCGAGATACTCGGAATGCAGCTTATAACCCACCAGACCGGCCCCGAAGGTCAAAAGGTCCAGACGCTGCTCATCGAGGAAGGCTTACCCATTGATAAAGAGTTTTACCTCGGCATCACGCTCGACCGTGTCACGGGCCGCAACGTCTTTATGGCGTCGTCAGAGGGCGGCATGGACATTGAAAAAGTGGCTGAAGAGACGCCCGAGCTTATATTAAAGGAAACGATCGATCCGGCCGTCGGGCTTCGCGGTTTTCAGGCGAGAAAGCTGGCGTTCGGTCTCGGAATTCCGAACGAACTGATCAACCAGGCGACGAAATTCATGCTATCGCTTTACGATGCGTACGAAAAGATCGACGCATCGCTGGTTGAGATCAATCCGTTTTTGCTGACCAAAGACAGTCGTCTGATCGCTCTCGACGCCAAAGTAACCTTTGACGATAACGCGATGTTCCGTCACAAGGATTTCGTCGATCTACGCGATCTCGCCGAAGAGGACCCACTCGAGATCGAGGCTTCAATGCACGACCTCAACTACATCAAGCTCGACGGCAACATCGGCTGTATGGTCAACGGGGCCGGCCTAGCGATGGCGACGATGGACATCATCAAGCTCGCCGGCGGCGAACCGGCTAACTTTTTGGACGTCGGCGGTGGTGCTTCGCAAGAGCGTGTCGAACAGGCGTTTAAGATCCTGCTCGCCGATAAAAACGTCAAAGCCGTGCTGATCAACATCTTCGGCGGCATCGTCCGCTGCGATATGGTCGCTAACGGCGTCGTCGCTGCCTACAAAAACCTCGGCATGTCGATTCCCATCGTAGCCCGGCTCGAAGGCACAAACGTCGAAGAAGGCCGCCGCGTTCTTCGAGAATCGGGCATCAACATCCTCACCGCCAGTGACATGAGCGATGCCGCCGAAAAAGTCGTCGCTGCTGCCAAAGTTAATTTTGACTTCTAGACCTTACTTTCTGAAAATTGGGTATCTTCTAAGATCTCAAATGTGCTTTTAATCTTTGAAACCACGTTCTATTGTGATTTATTGTCGTAACAGAGGTTGAATGAAAGTATTTGGCTTCTGGTTTTGGCCGACGTGCGATTTCTTGCCAGTCGCGTTCAATCACATAAATCGCGTTTCCATAAAACGGACAGTCAAGAACTGCCTTCGATGTCCAGCCAAATGTGAACAATACATATCCTTCAAAACCTTTGGATCCGATGTACTGTTTTTCCGGACGAAGATGAATTCGAATTCTTTCAAGTCTCTCCTCGTCCAAAACTCGTCCTACCCACTTTTTCTTTTTAGAAATTATTCTAAGATGGTTTATTATTTTCTCAAATCCGTCCTCACTTGGTGGCAGAACTTCCCAAGGCACTAATTCAGTTTCGATTACGGCGTTTCTTTCTGGATTTTCCAGATTAAGATCTTTCTGATTTATATATGACGCGAATACCTTTAATATCTCCAGAAGTTTCTGTAGTATGTCTTCTGTCTCAAGGCGACGTCAAAACTCAAGAGCTTCCCGCTCCTTCCTTTTTCTATCTTCCTCATAATATTCATCACCATGAGAGTTATATCGATTGGGATTCGCCGGTCTAGATAAAGGCTGAAAGGCATGCCATTGTAATGTCACCGAAAGCAAAAATCGCGGAAGCCCACTGTTTTGCTCCGTAATGTCATCAATAAAAAAACAAATGTCTTCGAGGATAAAAGGATCGCAAATTTTCCAGATAACCGCCCCAATTTGAATTTCTGGTGAAAGAACATTGGAAAATGAATTCGCCAAAAGTACTTTTTGGACTATTTTTTGAACTCTTAGTTTGGATTGATTCAGTCGGTTAAAACTATTAGTAAACCTCTCAACCAAGTCCAGTAACTTCTCTTTTCTTGCAAAGGAGTTGTCAGCTATCTTTCTGATTTCAGTAATGTCCAGGATCGAAGATCTCTTCTGAATATGCCCTTCTTTCGACTCGTATTGTAATTTTCGAGCGAGTATGTTTATAAGGGCTTCGTACGTCCTACGTTCATTTGGAATGCCATAATCTATTTCTATAGAAGTATCCTGTTGTTCCAGGCCTGACAAAATAAACTCGCAAAGCGGGTCAGGTAACATTGGCCCACACTTCACAACGTGTTGAGGCTCAAACGGCTGATTAACGGCTTTGAAAGCTAATGCGTGTTTTCGTTTTAACGTCGCTATCAACGTCTTCACAAAAGTATCTCGGTTTTCCCGCTCCCGTTGTCTACGAAGAACTGGAGTTCCTTTGACATTCAATTTAATGTTTAGCGATTTATTTCTCTGAATTAGCCTTTGTTCCAAAGTTCGAATCAAGTCCATAGATCCATCGGAGGTGAAGTCAAATCGCTCCTCGTCCGAAGGCCAACATCCGAAGCTATCGAGACTGTAATCGATATATTCAAATAACTCATCATCTGAAAATTGAGAAAGGAAGTCTTTTAATTCAGCAAGTTTCATACTTTAAACTTTAATGTAAATTTTTTTTCTGTACAGCAGCCACATCATGAACAGCCAAAACAAGATAAAGCTAACAGCGAACATCAGCGATGCGTCGATGGGTTGTGCAATCGGTAGATAGACGCGATTCATCACCCAACGCTGAATTGAAATAAGCTGGCCGTCATCGCCTGGGACTCGGTAGGCGGCGATCATGCGGGCGAATATACCGGTGAAGACAAAGAGCGGCATCGCGTTCACACCAAAAATGACAAACGGCTTCGCCCACGATTTGTAGCCTTTTATGTCGATCAGCCAGTAGCAAGAGCCGAGCACGAGCAACGCCAGGCCGGTCGTCGCAAGCACATAAGAACTGGTCCAAAGTGCCTTATTCATCGGGAAATAGCTGTTCCAGATGAGGCCGAGGGCAAGTAGGATAATACCGAAGAAGAACATTCCGGAAACCTTGTTAAGGGACGAGTGAACAGGGACGATGGACGAGGGCGAACCCTCATCACTCGCCACTTGTCCCTCGCCCCTGTATTTGAGCCACGTTCCCGCTAACACACCCGAAATCGTCGTCACGATTGCGGGTATCGTGGATAGAATTCCTTCGGGATCATAAACCTTTCCGCCGCGCCAGATATGATTTTCTGTGAGAATTAGCCGGTCGATGTATGAGGCGAGATTACAGGCTTTGTCACTGACGCTCGTTATCTCGCACCCCGGAACGGGGATCGTCGTCATTATGAGCCAGTAGCCAAGGAGCAACCCGACCGCGATGCCGACTTGCTCCTTCCAGTTCGTATACAGAAAGACCAGAGAAGTTATGAGGTAGCAAAGCGCAATTCGCTGCAGCACGCCAAAAATGCGGAGCGTTCCGTAATTGTAAGGCACGACATTGTAACCAGCGAGGTTTAGCCCGGCAATGCCGAGCAAAGCAACGACGCACAGAGCGGCGGCAACCCTGTAATTTCTCAGCAAAAGAAAGAATAGCGACCCCGCAAACGCCAGCCATATCAGCATTTTTAACGGATCAGGTGCGTCGGTCGATTGGAACTGGAAAAACGGGATGATGGAGATCACGGCTCCCAGAAGATAGATCGACGCGGCGCGCTTGAATATCTTTCCGTAGCGCGAAACACCCTCCCTACCGGTCGGATTTCCGCCTTTTGTTTTGCTGAAAGCGATCGAGATTGATACGCCGACGATAAAAAGAAAAAACGGGAATATCCAATCGGTTGGCGTCAGGCCGTTCCACTCAGCATGATCGAGGGCCCAATAGACCGGTGAGCCGCCCGGATTATTGACCAGGACCATTCCCGCGATGGTCATTCCGCGAAAAACGTCGAGAGAAATAAGCCTGTCGGATTGTTCGCCCATGTTTGAAAAAAAGTTATTAACCGCAGATCGACGCAGATGAGGCAGATATGAAAAACGCAATCTTAAATTTCCCGATCTGCGCCATCTGCTTTCATCTGCGGCCAAACATTCTTACCAGCCCATCCGCTCGCGAAGCCCTGTGACGTGGGCCGTGTGATGCTTTGAATGCCATGCATAGAGAGCGAGTGCTCCGTCTAGTGTCCATTCGCCGGTTTCGGGGTGGATGAACGTTTTATGAAAGTCGCCGTCCGTCATCCAGTTAAGCAGGGCTGCCCACCGTGTGTGGATCGCATCGATCATCTTTATTGATACATCGACGGGCAATTCATTATCCCCAAGCTGGGCCCAGCGGTCCTCGTAATATGGTCTGATAGTCGGCGGATCGTCTTCCGTAAGCGCCAATTTAAAGCGAATCAGCGAATTAGCATGACTGTCCGCGATATGATGAACTG
>JBDSCV010000180.1:0-5291 GCA_039920905.1 Pyrinomonadaceae bacterium | reverse complement strand
AAAACTCTTTTTTGTGCGCCTCGGCCAGATATGCTTCGACGACGGCGCGGATGTCGCGCGGGCTGAATGAATGCAGGTCGATCGAATCGGTAATCTCAATCTCGACCGGTTCTGCGAATGGATTTTCTTCAGATTCGATCACGGATTATCTGTTTTTCGATTGAACCTGATATTGGGCAATGTCCTCCGGCGGCGTAACTTTTAGACGATTTTTATCTCTAAAAACGATAAAACGCTTCTCATCCATCTGACCGGAAGGGTTTCGCACCGTCACTGTAAATGTCTTATTGTCACCCTTGCCATCCACCTTTAGCGGCAGCATTCCCCAGAGTTCCGTGTTCGGAGCACTGCGCCAGACGGTGTAATAACTTTGGTCGTATTTGTCGAAAGCAAGGACCAGAATGCCGTCAAAATCGGGCTCAACGCCATCAATTGGCTTGGAATAATTGTTTCTCGACAGTATCACCCAGTTTCCCGGTGCCAAAGACTTATCACCCGAACCGACCTTGTTGGCGGAATCGGAGTCGAGACGTTGCCAGGTGACAAATTTATGATTGTTGGCTTGAAAGAAAACAATGTCGCTCGGGACCTGCAGCTCAACCTGACGGCCAAACAGCCATCCGGCCGGGGCAGGTGAAACCGAAGGATCAAGCTTTACCTGATACCAGATGTCGTATTTTTCATCGATCTTGTCCGGTTCGCCCTCTTCTTTGGCCGCCTCGACCTCTGCATTCTTTGAGCGCTTTCCCGTTTTCTGCTGGCCTTTCGGAGCATCGTCCACATCAGGCGCTTCCTGTTTGACAACAAATTTCCATGCCATGATCTCGAATGTCGAGCCGTTGGCGAGCTTGAATAGTACATTCTCGGGGCTCATGTCCGGCGCAGAACGTAAATTTGAGGCCGAGCGGATGATACCAGCCGCCTGCGGAGACTGATTTTGATAATTCTCAGCAAGCTTTTTTGATTTTTCCAACGTATCGCTCGTGATGATATTTTGGGCTTCGATCCAGCCCTCGGTCGCCGCTTCGTCGTGGGCGCGAACTCGATACCACGGCACTTTTTCAAACTCGACCTGATCTACGACATCGAGCCGGTCGCCGCGTTTTACTTCGAGGAGGTCAGCCGCAACCACCGAATACGAGGTTCGTATCTGCGCGGTTTTGGCAATAACGGTAGCCGTATCCGGTTGCCCAAAGACACCCATATTGAGCAAGCCGCACCCGGCAAACGCAAGCACCAAAAATATTAGTCCGATAAATAGAAAAACGCGCATGTGAATATATTATTTTGAAGTCAATTTTCGCCAGTTATTATAACCCAACTTGTCCCATAAATCCTTTTGCCGGCCAGACGGTTTAGCCATGACTTTTAGTGTTGTCACCTGATCTTTTATCTCAGCCTCAATTCCGGCGCTCTTTAGCTGAGGCGCCCAATCAATGCTTTCCGAGCCCGTAATATTACGGTCAATGACGGGGATGAGTTCACTGTGAGACCGAAGTGCGGCAAGCACGGCGGTATTGCCGTCTTCGACGATATTTGGCGGACGATGGTGCTCATATATCTCACGCAGCACATCCGCGACCGACCGCTTGCCCTTAGACTTGTCAAGCAATGCCAGGTCACACATAAACGCAACCAGCATTCCGCGAGCATAGACCTGTGTATTCGAACCGTTCCAACGATTTTTTGATGCGTCGATCAGTGAGAGTTTTTGCGACTGCATCGCGTCAATGTCATACGCCCTCGAAAGCGTGTCAAGAAAGTCGTCAAATCGAATGCGGTTCACCGCAACTCCGGTTTTGAGCGATTGATATAAAGCAAAGCCTTCATAAAACCAGTCGTAATTGCCGCTCAAGTTTACACCGTTTGGTATCCAGAGATGAAACATCTCATGCCTTAGTTGCTCATGGAGCCTTTGAGCCGACTGCGATTCAAAAGGCATGTCGGACGAAATGATCGTGATATTAGATCCCCGCGTATCAGCCTCGTAATTGCCCACGGCGACAGGGACAGGAAACCGTTGTATGGTTATTTTGACGGAAGCGGATGGGGACGAACCGAAAAGTTGCTCATAGCACTTAAAAATGTCCGAAGTCATAGTTGAGGCGGCTTCGTCGGTAAATTTCCAATTGCCGGAAATACTTAGGCTCAGATTGGTTTTCCCCGAGAATACATTCGTGACCCGAAATTTCGAACCCACGATAATCACGGCATAATTCCTATTCTTGTAGTCAAAGGTATTTCCCCCATGCACCCGTGGATCAGCACTGCCGGTCTGCGTGGGTTTCAGCAAAACGGACGCCGATGATTTACCGCGCGTTTGCGGCAGTAGATCGCTTAAAAACAATATTCCGTCATCGTGGGTTAGCCACGACACATGGCCGGCGGCAGTCTGATCTTTGAGCGGGGTAAGGTCTAGATTATACGACCAGCCGATGAAGTCACTGTCAGCGAGATATTCACCGGCTATTAGGCGGCGGAACTTAACCGGAGAACCGTCAGCGGCTTCGAGCGAAACAGAAGAAACGCGTTCACTGAGGTTCGGGATTCCTGCGTAATCGAAAAGGAACGAGAAATTACGGCCACGACCGATTTCCTTTTCCCAGAGAAATTTCCCCTCGATTCGAACGATATTCGGCTTAGCTGCATCCAACAATACGGTCGCCTCGATGTGCTGGCCGTCAGTATTTGTAAAGAATTGTAAAATCTGAACAAATGCTGCCAAAACTAGTAAAAATGTTCGGAAGGTTTTTGACATCTGTAAAGAAACGGGCATAGAATACCCTTTGTATCTAAGCGTATAGCTCGCTTTCAGAATAGAGGATTTTATGAGTCTTATCAAAATCATTATCTACGCGATGATCTTCGTGTTAAGCCTTCTGTTTTTAGGACGGTTCTTTTTCTAAGACTGTGGCGAATGTGTTTTTTTTAGCTGTCTCGTGGAGAAAACGGCTCGTTCTTGAGATATATTTGGATAGAGTTTGGTAATAAGAAAGCGGTCATATCGGCCGCTTTTTTGTTTTTGTATGAGTGAATTACGAAAAATAAGACGGGCGTTGATAAGCGTTTCGGATAAATCGGGCCTAGCGGAATTTGCCGCAGCATTGGCCGATTTTGATGTCGACATCATCTCGACGGGCGGCACGGCAAAGGCCTTGCGTGACGGGGGCTCGACGGTCACTGACGTTTCCGAAGTAACCGGGTTTCCGGAAATGATGGATGGCCGAGTTAAGACGCTGCATCCCAAAATACACTGCGCGTTTCTGGCTCTTCGCGACAATCCCGGACATGTCGCCTCAATGAAAGAACACGGCATCGAACCGATCGATCTTGTGGTTGTCAATCTTTACCCGTTCGAGGAAACTGTCGCGAAAGACGGCGTCAGCCTCGAACAAGCGGTCGAAAACATCGACATCGGCGGCCCGGCGATGATCCGCTCGGCCGCGAAGAATTGGCGTGATGTAGCGGTCGTGACTGACACGAAGATGTACGCCGACATCGTCAAAGAAATGACGGCAAATCACGGTTCTCTTTCGCTCGAAACCCGTCAGCGGCTCTCCGCTCTCGCCTATACACGAACGGCGGCCTATGACCATGCGATCTCGTCATATCTCGCAAACCAGCTTGATAACACCGAGTCAGAACCGGTACCGGTAGCGACCGGCTTGTTTCCAGTAACGGGCTTGATCCCGCTGGCAAAGATCACCGATCTCCGGTATGGCGAAAATCCCCATCAGCTTGCGGCTCTCTATTCGACCCAATCCGGCGGCATCGCAGGTGCCGAGCAACTGCATGGCAAGGAAATGTCGTTCAACAACTATGTCGATTCCGAAGCAGCGTGGAACTTGGTTCAGGATTTTGATGAACTCGCCGTTGCGATCATAAAACACACCCACCCATCGGGCGTCGGCACTGGCTCGAACAATTTGGACGCATACAAACGTGCCTTGGCGACAGACCCTGTATCCGCATTCGGCGGTATCGTCGCGTTTAACCGAAGAGTCGGAGCGGCGGTCGCGGCTTCTGTGATCGAGATATTTTCAGAGGTAATTGTGGCTCCCGATTACGATGACGAGGCTCTCCGTATCTTCGCATCAAAGAAGAATCTACGGGTCTTGACACTCATCGAAGCCCAAAAATCAAAGACCGAAAACCAATCCTTAGAATACAAACAAATTTCCGGCGGCTTTCTGGTTCAAGACCAAGATGTCCATTGCCTCGATCCCGCCGACCTCGATTTCGTCACGATCCGCAAACCCACCGACTCCGAATTGCGAGCAATGCAGGTCGCATGGACCGTTTGCAAACACGTCAAATCAAACGCCATAGTTCTCGCTAACGAATATCAGACCCTCGGCGTGGGTGCGGGGCAGATGAACCGCGTCGATTCAGTCCGCCTCGCGGCGATGCGGGCTGAACGATTTAACCTGTCACTAAAAGGCTCGGCGCTCGCCTCCGACGCATTCTTTCCTTTCCGCGATAATATTGACGAAGCCGCGAAATTCGGCGTCTCGGCCATCATCCAGCCCGGCGGTTCAATAAAGGATGACGAGTCGATCACCGCCGCCAACGAACACGGCATCTCGATGGCATTTACCGGCATCCGGCACTTCAAACATTGACTTCATTTTTGCTATTCGACACGCCGTATAATAGATTTATCCTTTCCGTTTTCGCCGAATAATGAGCACGATCCTGGGCATCAATACTTTTCACGCGGGTGCGTCCGCCGCGATTCGCGAACAACGAACGCGGTCCGACGCGGATCTACAAATATGCGTCCGGTGGCGACTCTTTTGAGATTGCCTACACATTCCCCGGCGGTTCGATAAGACATATTCACGGCGTCTATTTTGACAAATACTCCGACTCGATCTTTTGCCTCACTGGTGACGCCGACAGCGAATGTCAGATGCTGAAAAGCAGTGATGGTTTGCGACCATTGAGATCGTTGGAAGCGGCGACGAAAGTTGGCGGGCGGTGAGTGTGTTATTCGACCAAAACCATTTTTACTATGGTACGGATGCCGAATATCGCGACAACCAGATCATCCGGGTCAACTGCAAAACCCTCGAACGCACGACGCTCCGGCGGTGTCTCAGGCACGGTCTTTTATTCAAAAAAGATCAACGACGATCTTTTTTTTACCACGACCGCCGAAAACGCCCTTAGCCAGAAAGAGAACGTCGCCACACTTTGGCACATCAACGCCAAGGGCGATTGTAAAAACCTCGCGAGCTTTGAAAAAGACCTCTGGCACAACGGCCTGTTCATGTTCGGCAGGATCCATT
>JBDSCV010000179.1:0-7635 GCA_039920905.1 Pyrinomonadaceae bacterium | reverse complement strand
GCGGACGCTCGCCTTTCGCGTGAGATCGGAGCAAAGGCGCATCTCAAGGCCGAGTGTTTGCAAAAAAGCGGGTCGTTCAAAATTCGCGGTGCCTACAACAAGATCTCGCGTCTCAGTGACGAGGAGAAAAAACGCGGCATTATATGTGCATCTGCCGGTAATCACGCCCAGGGCGTCGCGCTTGCGGCAACGCTAAACGGGATCAGATCGGTTATTGTCGTGCCTGAGATCGCACCCCTGACTAAGATCATCGCGACAAAAGGTTTTGGCGGTGAAGTAGTAATGTATGGAGCGACATTTGACGAGGCGGTCGCTCATTCGCGTGAACTGCAGGAAAAGCACGGCTACACATACGTCCACGCGTTTGACGACGAACTTGTCATCGCCGGGCAGGGAACTATCGGTCTTGAAATGGTCGAGGCCCTGCCTGAACTTTCAACCGTTGTCGTCCCGATTGGCGGCGGCGGATTGATTTCGGGCATCGCGACCGCCGTAAAGGCACTAAAACCAAATGCCCGCATAATCGGCGTACAGGCCGAGAATGTCGCGTGGGTCAATCCTTCTCTTAAAGCGGGACATGCCATCAAGGTCGAGATCGGCCAGACGATCGCTGATGGTATCGCGGTCAAAACGCCGGGCCAATTGACCTTGCCAATAATCCGAGATCTGGTTGATGAGGTCGTCGAGGTCAGCGAAGAAGAGATCGCCCGGGCGATATTCTTTTGCGTGCAAAATAACCGCCTCGTCGTCGAGGGTGCGGGCGGTGCAGGTCTGGCAGCCCTGCTTGCGAAAAAGATCGACGTTAAGCCCGACGATACGGTCTGTGCGGTACTCTGCGGCGGCAACATCGACGCCAATCTCCTCGCCCGCGTTCTCGAACAGGTCCTTGTTCGTCAGGGCCGCTACATCATGTTGAAATTGCTAGTTCTCGACCGTCCCGGAATGCTCGCCACGCTTCTCAATAAAGTCGCCGAATCTGGTGCCAATGTCATCGAGGTCTTCCACCGCCGCGCGATGTGGCTCGCCCCGCTTGGGCGCGTCGGCATCGAGATGCTCCTCGAGGTCCGCGACAACGAGCACGGCCGCGACGTCCAAAAGCATTTAGAAGACGCCGGATACCACGTGACGCGCGAAGGCGAGGGCGATTGGGAGGAACAGATGACATTAGACCGAACTTAGCCACAGATAAGCGCAGATTTTAATTCCTAATATCCGACTTGTAAGGATGTTTCGTTGCCGTTTTCGTTATCTTCGCTTTATAATTTCCTCATGGGTACATTCCACATAAAATGCAAGGTTGAGAATGTCGTTGACCGGGTTAAGTCGGCGGTGATTCCGAGGATGCTGGTCGATACGGGTAGCGAATATACGTGGGTTTCTGGCACGACGCTCGACAGGCTGGACATCCGCCGTGAAAAAAAAGACCTGACGTTCATTATGGCAAACGGCCAGAAGATAACCCGCAGCGTCGGCTTTGCGATCCTCAGATTTGATAAATATTTCACTGTCGATGAGGTCGTTTTCGCGGAAAAGGGAGACCTGTTCCTCCTCGGTGCCCGCACCCTCGAAGGCCTCAGCCTTATGGTCGATTCCCGCCAAAAGAAACTGGTAGCCGCAGGCCCGATCCCCGCGGCTTGACCTACTGGGTTCATACATTCAGCCGGTCAAATGCGTGACAGAAGCCGCCTAAAGGCGGAAGCCCGAACTCACTTAAAAGCTAGCATCTGACATTATTTCCTCACTAGTTTCTCATCGTACAACTCACGATATATTCGGTAGTTAGTCATTACCTTAAAGACATAGTTCTTTGTCTCAGCAAAGCCGATCTCAGATGCGAAGATGCCGGGTTCTTTTGGCTTTGAGCGGTTTAGCCAGCGTGCGGCGTTGTCCTCGCCGCCATTGTAACTGGCGGCTATGGCTTCGTAGAGGCCGCCGAATTCGTCTTTGAGCGCGACGATGTACTCACAGCCGATGGCGATATTTGTTCCCGGCACGTAGAGGTCGTCGGTCTGCAGAGTCGGGTAACCTGCTTTTTTATTGTATTTGAGGGCGGTGTCGATGGTGAGTTGGAGCAGACCGCGGGCCGCCGACGGCGATTTGATGTCGGGGCGGAAGGTACTCTCCTGTTTCATTATCGCCAAGACAAAGCGCGGGTCGATCTTTCGCTTTTTGGCCTCTTGCAAGATCTCGAGACGAAAAGGAGAAGGAAAGTCCTTTGCGAACTTTGACTTGACCAGCGTTGTCGCCTGAACAAAGCCTCCGCTATTTGAACGCCTTTTCTCAGCCGCCAGTCCACCGTAATAGGACGTACCTGTATCTGGTATAGATGCAAAAACGAATGCTGCTTCAGACTTGCGTCCCGCTTTCTCGTGAGCGACCGCCTTTAGATATTTGACCTCATCGCTGCCCGTCATCGAGCCGGAGAAATCATCGAGCCTCAGCATATCGTCAGCGGTTTTGATCGCCTCGTTCCACCGCTGACGGTAAATTTCCATTCTTAGCCGTGCATGCAATGCGCTCGTCTGCGTCGGCATGCCTGGAAAACGCTGTCCTGCCTTTTCGACCCATTGATTGGCGTCGTCGTATTTACCCGCTTCGCGCAGCGCGTCGATAGTATTAAGGTACGCCCCGTCGATTCGCTCACCTGTTGGATAAATGATTGTGTATTGTTCGTAGATCTTCGCGGCCTCGGCGTTTTGGCCCAGCCGGACGTTACAGGCGCCTTTGAAGGAAAGACCCTCGCGGCCATCCTTTGTTGCCGGATATTCACGGGCAACGCGGTCGAGAAAGGGAATTGCTTTTGCATATTCACGTTCCCAATAATATGATCGGCCCGTCATGAACAATGCCCCCGCCATAGCCGGATCGGTGGGGTAATTATCAAAGATCTTTTGAAAATGCTCGCGTGCTTGTGGAAATTGCCTGTTATCGAAATATGTCTGTCCTCTGAACAAGTGTTCCGCCGCAGTGAGTGTTGGCAGTTTCCCGTCCGAGCCACGGTTGGATCGATCCCGATCACTTACCCCATGTAAAGCTGAGTCTGATCGCTGACAGAAGGCAGTAGAACAGAGCAAAAGTGAGACTGCGGCTACCAGAAGTTTCTTCATAATTGAACAGTTTCGAGAAGGCTTCACCAACAGATTACCCGATTCTTAGACGGTACGGCAATAGTTTCCGTTGCCGTTGATAAAATTTGAGACTTTGTAAGGAGACATTTCCCTAGAAGCAACGTAGGAGCAGAAGAAATTTCGTTAAACGAACAAATCTTTGCTATCATTCGTAATTGAGCGTGGAACCCCTGTATGAATCCTTGCCAAAACTGCGGAAAACTTAATACACCCGAAACCCATTTTTGCCGGTTTTGCGGAACGAAATTTCTTGTTCAGCAACGGCCAGTGACCGATAGTCCGTATGATTATTCGGCTCCCAGGCCGTATTCCTGGAAAACTGATGAGTTTCAGACCCAGAATGAGCCTCGTAAAACTGTGCCAATCGAGAGGTTGCAGCCGCAGCTTGACCAATTTAACCAGGCTAACCCAAATTACCGCCCGGCTCCTCTCACTTATCAGCAGCCGCAACAGTTTAGCCAGCCATTTCGCTGTCCGCATTGCATGAGCCAATACTTGCCCAGGATGGAGCGAAGAATCTCAACGGCCGGTTGGATCACCTTTGCGGTGCTGTTAGTGTTTTTCTTTCCGCTTTTCTGGATCGGGCTGTTGATCAAGGAAGACGTCCGCGTCTGTCAGTCGTGCAATTCAAAGGTCAGTTAACTTCACTTGAAATAATAGCCTTTCGGATGGTTGATCTTGATCTCAGGGTTTGTGCTTAGCACCGCAACTTTGTGATACCCCTTGTTCATGTGGGTCGAGAGATAGGTGAGCGAGAATTGGCGGTTTAATGCAAGAACTAAATCTTTGAAGAATGGAATATAACTGATCGGTGCAATTGATCCCTGAAAAAATGCCCGGCCGCCTGTTTCCTCCGATAATTTTGAAAGAGCACCTTGTCCTCCCAAAATCAGTATGGAGCTGCCATTATCAGTGATCGTCGTCGGTGAATAAAACGAATACACTGCAACACTTTTGCGCTGGGCCTTTAATACGGCTTGTTCGAGATCAAAACTCTGGGTGACTGAGGCGAGATTTAGCCCTTGCGATGTATCGAGCCCATCCGAAAATAAGAGTATTGCTCGCCGGCCGGCCGGAACTGCGTCGAATTTGCCCAAAATCTCTTCAACTCCGTCGAAAGGACTGCGCGGGGCGAAATTGGCACTTCCTGCTATGATACGCAAAGATTTCGAAGCTTTTTCCAAGTCATCTGTAAACCGCTGACGAATTTGAGCCGATCCGCTTCGCGTGTACGCAACCATCACTCGGGTGCCCTGAGGCAAATTGCGGATGAATTCCTGAATGTCCTTGAGTTGCAAATTAAAATTCGTCGACAGATCCTCTTGAATAACCAGCGCGATCGATAGCGGTGCGTTGGTTACGCTGCGGATTGAAAGTATCTCCTGATCGTCCTTGTCTTCCTTAACGATAAGGCGGTCCGTCTGAACAAATTCCTCGGCCTGTTTTTCTTTGAGTTCTGTTTTTGTAAAAATCGAAATCGGGATTGTAACCGTGCGGACCTTCTGTTTTGGATCGGGCTTTTGGGCAATAAGGGCCGAGACGAATGAAATCAAAATAAGAAAGAAAAGCAAAAATATTCGTTTTCTCATAATCTCACTCCCGGCAATAAGAATAATAGTCTATTTCGGTAAAAATACTAAACTTTGTGACATAAGAAGTTTGCCGGTCGTTCCGCAAATGTGTGTAGTTTGCGCTAGACTTATTTCTCTTAAACGTTATGAATGACATCACGGCGAAGGACCTGGCGCGAGGTAGAAAACTAAAGATCGGAGCGGTCACCGCGCCGGTTTTGCTAACGCTTACACCGGCAGTCATTACTTTTCTTTTACTTATCTTGACTGCGGGCGGGCCGCCGGTTGCCGCTCTAATGCTATTCTTTGGTATAGTCGCCACCGTGATCGGTTTTATTTCGGGCGTCGTGATCACAGCAGTTCTAACACAAAAACGTTTGGTTTGGATACGCGAGATGAGAGAACGCATTGCAGCGAACGGTATTCGAGCGGAAGAGATCGGCTGGTTTAAAAATGAACTGAAACCAAACGAAAAACGCGCGTTAAAAGCCGTAGAGACCCGCGATCTGATGCTTGCAGACGCCTACCGCGAGACCCTGGCATCACGATTAACCGCCACACGGATCTTAAAATCATCGAAAAGGGAGCTCCTACTCACTAAAAAGCGGCAAATCTCTCTCAAACAATTGAAGGCATCACGCATACAAGATTTCCAAGCCGAGATAGCATTTGATCTGGATAAGATCGGAAAGATCAACGACGAGGCAAAACTGCTGCTTGCCGAGGCCGAATCGCGGCTGCAGATGATCGAGGCCGCCGCGAGCCGTCACGGAAACCTGGCCGATTCCGAACTTGCCCTGAAGAAACTTTCTGCCCGAACAGCCGAACTTCCGCTGGCGCTCGAATCAGCCAGAATGTCGGATGAAATAAGGCGTGAGCTGGAAAATGAAGATCTCGATTAGGCTGGCAACTTAAAATCAAAAGAAAAGACGCTCTCCGTGAAAGGGCGTCTTTCTTTTTAATATTGTTGGCGAATGAGAACCGCGAATCCGTGCGAACGTATGAATTGAACCTGTTAGTTACAGGTGGGTGGCTTTCTGCCCTTGTGGGGCATCAGAGCTGGTGTCTATGGCTTATCTCCTTAAAGAAAAGCACCGATCACCGGCATTAGCCTCCCGGCATTCATATGTTGGCTCAATTATATATGCGTCCGAAAACGGGAAACGCAGTCAAAATCTTTCGCCAATCTGAATAGTAGCACATCTAGGGAGAATGCAAAATGAATATTCAAAAGATAGGTGAGAATTACTGTAATTGAGCCTCGGTGTTCCGGTGTTTCAAAATACGGTCAAGCATTTCCGAGCATTCCGAACTGCGTGTGGCCAACTGAGCGTCGCTCTGAGCATGGGAGTGCTTTAACTGGTAATATTCGTCTGCAATGTGCAGAGCGGCGAGAATAGCAACTTTTAGTGAATCGACCGTCATCGTTCCAGATGAGATCTCCCGCATCTTTGAGTCAACATATTCGGCAAGATCATGAATATAGTCGTTATCGCCATCCGAACGAATGCTGTATGTCTGATTATAGATTTCTACTCGAATGGTTTGTTCCGACATATTGCCGTCCTATGTTGAACTATCTCCCCACCGCCCCGGCAACGTCAGAATCGACGAGTGTGAGAGCATCAAGCATCGCTTCGACCTTTAAATGAATAGAATCCCGTTCGGACAACAGCACGGCTAACTTGTCCTCGATGACTTTTTTCTCCGCGATGGCGCTGGCCGCGTCCCGTTTCAAAGCGTCCGCTTCTGACTCGAGTCTCTCTTTTTCGTCACGCATTTTCTTGGCGAATTCGATAGTGAGATATATCTTGTCCTCCAGATGCGAGAACTTTTCCATTCCCGTTAAGGCATTCATTTACTCAATCTCCAAGTTGGGTGGTAAGAACTGTGGATATGATTATCTTGAGTTTTTAAAAAAACTTCAAGTAAAATATGAAGGTTTTCTTAGAAACGCACTTTTATGCCAAGTTTTTGCTCGACAATTGCGACGATTTGGGAGTGCAAACTCTCAATCTCGTCCTCGATCAGCGTTCGTTCATCGCTCCGATATCCCAGTCTTACCGTTATCGAACGTTCATCCTCGGTCAAGCCTTTTCCTTCGTAAATATCTACAAACATTAGATTTCTGCAAAGCTCATAATTCTGCTCAACTATTTCATTTCGGACAGAGGAAAATGTAGTTTGTCGATCGACTACAAACGAAACATCCCGAACGATTCCGGGAAACTTGGTCAACGGACGATAAGCAGGAGTTTCAAGAGGCGAGTGCATTGCAACCTGTAAATTTACCTCTGCCAGAAAGACAGGCTGCCTTAACTTATAGGTTGCAGCAATTTCATCACTTAAACGGCCTACAAAGCCGATCGGACCATCCCCAACGGAGATAGATGCAGACTGACCCGACCGCAAATGTTTGGCCTCGATGGTCTCAAACTCTAGATCGACAATTCCGGCAGCTTCTAACGCAGCCTCGACGGCGCCCTTTGCATCGTAAAAATCTAACTCCCTGGTAGGCATGGCTCGATCTTCATCTATATCACCACCAGTAATAACCAAGGCAAAAGATTCCTGTTCATTAGGCAAAGGGTTTTCGCCCCTTGTAGTTGCAAAAACCTTTCCAAGCTCAAAAAGCTTTAGATCACGACGGTTATGATTAAAATTCAGCCTGACAGCATCGAGCAAACCAGAAAGAATGGTTGACCGCATACGTATTGCTCCATCGATCACGGAATCCCGCAAGGTTATGTATTTTTCCGCTGTATTTTCGTCGATCAAGCCAGGCACCGTCTCAAAAACTCCGTCAAACTTTGTGTCAATAAAGCTATACGAAATTGCCTCGTCAAAGCCCATGTTAACAAGCGTCTGCCGGAGTAATTTTTCTCGTGTCTCGGTTTCCTGATATTCACCGGCACCAAACGCGGGTGGAAGTTCGG
>JBDSCV010000178.1:0-4635 GCA_039920905.1 Pyrinomonadaceae bacterium | reverse complement strand
TTTTTGGCGTTGTCAACTTGATCTCGTAGAGCTTTTTCCAATTCTTACCGGTCACAAAAATACGGTCAGTTGCGGCGTCATAAGCGATGCCATTAAGCGTATTTTCGTCCTGACGGTTACCTCCCTGATCTTTGGGCGAAATTCCACCGAGGTCGATCCAGCCGACCAATTTCCCGGCGTTCGGATCGATACGGGCAATGTAATTTGGCTTGCCCAAAATGGAAGGGTCTTCGGAATGCCAAACGTTTGCCCAAATCTCGCCCTTGATCCATTCGAGCTCATTGATCTGCATCAGCGGTTTGCCGTCTTCCCGCATGATGGGAATGGTCTTGATCGTCTTAAAGTTTTCAGGATCCATAACCTTGATAACGTGAGTGCTTTGCGTTAAAAAAAGATTGGTGCCGTCCGTAGTCATTCCCCAACCATCACCCTGATAGCTGAACTCCTTTATCAGTTTAAAATCCTTCGCGTCAAACACACGTCCCAAACCTCCACGCCACGTGAGCATATAAATCTTGTCGGCGATCATAGCGATGCCCTCGCCAAAATCCTCGCGCGGCAGATCCCATTTTTGAACGGGTTTTCCAGTTTCAAGATCGACCTTTCTGAGCGTCGATTCGCCCTCTTCGCCGGTGCTCTCGTATAGAAACCCGTCGTGATAAAATAGCCCTTCGGTAAATGCCTTCGGATCATGCGGATATGATTTTACGACCTCGTAGCCGTAAACCGGGAGCGGCCCGGCCTTTGCGGTGTTGGATGGTGACGCATTTCCGGCATTGATATTTGGCTTTGGGTTATTTGCACCTGAGGAACATCCAAACGATATTGCCACGGCGATAGTTAAAAATAAAAGACGCATAAAATTTACAGTCGGCAGAATTATTTTCCTAACGCCCGTTCGATGGCGGTGCGAAAGGCGGCGGCGGACAGATTTCGCACTTTTACTCCGTTGATAAAGATCGTCGGTGTCGAATTGATGCCGTAAGATCCGCCATCCGCGATGTCTTTACGAATCTCAGCCCGCGCCTTTTCGGAGTTAAAGTCTAACTCAAATTGCTTCGCATTCAAACCTAATTCGGCGGCGTATTTCTTGAGCGAGGCGTCATCCAAAGCGTTTTGGTGCGTATATAAAACCTCAGTGTATTCAAAGAATTTGCCCTGAGAGAACGCGGCGTTTGCGGCAAGAGCGGCCCTGAAACTGTTTTCATGAATGCTCTCAAGCGGGAAGTCGCGAACGACAAATCGGATCTTGCCGAGATAGGGGGCCATCGCCGATTTTAGTATCGGATGCGCCGCGGAACACGCGGAACATTGAAAATCGCTGAACATCACGATCGTGACCGGGGCATCTGGCGAGCCAGTTGCGGGATCGTCGTCAACGGAGATGCTCTGAATCGGCGGTATCGGCTCTTTCAGCACGATCTTGACGGCATATTTGGTAAAGAGCCTCTGACGAAAAGCGTTTTCAAGACCTTCGCGCTCGGCGTCCGAAAATTCTTTCAGCTTACTTGTGATCTCCCGGGCTATGAGGTCACCGGCCTCGATCTTTTGAGCGTTAGCCTCGTCGTTAACGAGCGTGCTATATATCGACTCGCCGAGATCGGAATTCAGATCGTCATAAAAATCGGCCTGAATTTCGTAAAGAGCCACCTTATTTACGTCTTCAAACTCTTTAGCTAAAATGGCTCGCCCGGTCAACGAAAACACCATATCGGTTGGTTTTAGGTCGATGGCTCTAACATCCTTGCCGTAAACGACCTTATATTTTGCGGCAAGCGCATCGACATACGCTTTGACGGCCTTTTCTTCGGGTTCGCGGCGGAGAAATGTAACGATCTGCGACTGCACCTTATCCAATGTGAGGTCGCCAAACTGCGAACGGTTTGCCTCATAAACGGCTTGAATTGCGGCAATCGCTGGGTCTTTGACTTTTGCGGTTTCGAGCTTGATCAGTGCGGCAGCGGTTGTATTTCTCGCCTTTGCCTCGGTTTCGAGCAAAATTCCGCCGAGCTTTTGCGCAAGAACTTGCTTTCTATAGGCGGCCATCAACGCCGGAAATTTGGCGAGTGCATCCTGAGCCTCCGCGGAAAGATCGGCCGCCGTGAATGTGTGGCCGGTCGAAGTTGCAAGCGTTTCACCCGGTTTTTGGGCAAAGACGGTTAGTGCGATCAGGGAAATGAGAATTGAGACGAAGAATTTCATGTTTTACGATTGCAATTACAAATGCCTTACAAATTTTATCAAATTTTCCAAGACTCTGACGCGGTGTCGCTGCCAAGAGTTGTTTCTGGCGATTTGATACCATCTGATTATGAAGCTGAAACGTGAATTTTATTTACGTAAAGATACGCTCGATCTTGCCCGTGATCTGCTCGGAAAGCTGATAGTCGTTCCTGACGCGGACGAACACCGCGTTTCCGGCATGATCGTCGAGACCGAGGCCTATCTTGGCGTCATTGACCGTGCCGCACACAGTTTTGGCGGACGCCGAACGCCGCGAAATGAGATTATGTATGGCACCGCGGGATGTGCATACGTCTTCTTTGTTTACGGAATGTATTTTCAATTCAACATCGTTTGCGGCCCGGTTGGCGTGCCGCACGCAATACTCATTCGCGCCGCCGAACCGGTCGAGGGAATCGAAATAATGAGCAAGCGTCGCGGCGAAATGAAGGACCGCAACTTAACCTCCGGCCCAGGCAAACTCTGCATCGCTCTCGGCATCGACAAAGGATTTAACGGGGAAGACCTTTTGGGCAAACGCGTCTGGCTCGAAGATCACCAGTCCTTTTCTAAAAATGAGATTGCTGTCGGGAAACGCATCGGCATCGACTACGCCGGCGAGGATGCGGAAAATCCATATCGGTTTTGGGTAAAAGAAAATAAATATGTAAGCAAAAAAAATAACTGATTTTTCCTGCGTCCTAGCGGTCACCGCGTTTAAATTGTGCTTTCGTTTTTTCCATCGCAAAGGCCGCCAAGAAGGCTGGGATTAAGAAGCTACATTTTTGTCATTTCGGTTGCCAGTCACGTAGAAGTCTTACGCAAAAACTGATATTTTAATTGCTTATGTCAGAAGCGACTATGAAGAAAATAAAGCCGGACATTCGCGCGATCACGCGGCTAGTGCCGCCGAGCGGAAACCTTGTCCAGGGCCAGTCCGAATTGCCTATTGACCCGCAGCTTGCGGCCGAAGCCGGTGCCATTATTGCCGCTAGCCAAAATCATTACGGCGGCAGCGAAGGCAACGAGCTTCTGCGTAAAGCCGTCGCTGCCAAGATCGGCAAATACAACAGCATCGAGATCGACGCCGATGCCCGGCCATTTGAAGTTATGATTACGACGGGCGGCACGGGAGCTTTGATCGGCATCGCTCAGAGCTATCTTCGCGGCAGATCGGCGCTCGTTTTCGAGCCCTATTATCCGTATCACCGGCGAATTCTGGAGGATTTTGGCGCGAAGACCGAGACATTTGAGCTGGATGCGAATTTGACGTTTGAGAAAGACGCTCTGTTTGCCCGCTGCAAAGAATTGAAGGATCGCGTCGAATTTCCGCTCAAAGCGATCATCGTCTGCACACCCGCAAATCCGAGCGGCAAGGTCATGTCGCAGACCGAGCTTGAGGCGGTTGCCGATGTCGCCAAGGAACTCGACCTCCTGGTCGTCTCTGACGAGGTCTACGAGCATTACGTCACCGGCGAGAATCCGCACATTCCGATCGCTAGTTTGCCGAATATGTGGGAGCGGACGATCACGGTCAATTCGTTCTCAAAATCGTGGAACATCTCCGGCTGGCGGCTCGGTTACGCCTACGGCAAAGGCGAACTGATTGCCCCGATAAACGCCGCGGCAAACGTCATCTACGTCTGTCCCGCGACGCCGCTCCAGGCCGCTCTGTCACGGGTTTTAATGGCTAAGGGAAACTATTACACCGAGCTGAGGGACAAATTCGACGCCAAACGTATTTCCATCTCTGAGATACTGACCAGCCTCGGCTTTGACATCTACAATTCGGGCTCGGCATTCTACCTCTGGGCGCGTATCCCTGAGCAATACAACGACGCCATCACCCTCAACGAAATGCTCATGCGCGACGCCGGTGTTGGCATGACGCCCGGTTCCGCCTTCGCCGACACCGACGCCTGGGACGCATATGTGCGCATCTGCATCGCCCGCGAGGATCATGTTCTTCAGGGCGCGATGGAGAAGCTGCAAACTGTTTTCTCGTAGGCGGGATACACGGACTCGCGGATTTCGCCGCTACGAGTTGCCTTGCAGCGCAGGAACTCCGACAGCAAAGCACGTCTCTCCGATCCTGACCGAACGGTCTTTTTTTGTATAGCCATAGTCCTGGCCGTACCAAAGTTCCAGTGCCTTTGACCTGTCGGCCAGGGCAGTTGCGGAAAGGGTTGGATATAAGCTACGCCATTCGGGGCAGGCATATTTTTTTACGATGCGCCGTACCGAGGGGAAAAGATTGAATGCGTAGCCGGACGGGTTGAGAGCCTCGTTTAGATGATCGGTCATAAATGGCCGTAACAGATTTTCGCGTAAGCCTGAATTCTCAACTTCCCAGATGCCGTCTTTGAGTGTGACGATAGCGGGCCGCATTTTATCGCCGATAGCGACCGGTTG
>JBDSCV010000177.1:0-8620 GCA_039920905.1 Pyrinomonadaceae bacterium | reverse complement strand
AAGTTTAAACTGGAGCCGGTGATAAGACTCGAACTTACGACCTGATGATTACAAATCAACTGCTCTACCAACTGAGCTACACCGGCTTATTTGACCGAACTGGCGTTCGGGTGCAAACGACGATACTAGCAAAAACGCAGTTCCTGACGCAAGGTGAATGTAAATGTTTAATATTATAAAAACTTGTTGACCACACGCCATATAAAACCGTGAAATACTAGATGACCAGCGGGTTTTCACCCGCCATAGGCCGCAATGTTCTTTTCCACTTGTTTCACGCGGCAAAATAATCAGAGCCGAAAGGAGAAAATCGTGAGTTTTATAAAATCAATAGTATTCCGAATCGTAAGGTTTAGTCTTATGGCATTTGCTTTTTCATTTGCCGCATCGGCTCAGAAAACACCGCCGACACCGATGAAAGTAATACAGACGGCTAGACGGTCGATGGCCGTTGCGGCCGGTAATAACCTGTATTGCGCGGGTTACATTCAGTTCGAAGCGATCAGCACTGGCAATAAGATGTGCTAGCAAAACCGGACATCTTCATTTGCTATTGACACGGAAATCTCTTCAAGAGGCCCGAGAATGAAGCGCAATCATCACGTGATTACGGCTTCGAAAGCGAAGTATATAAAGGCGGAAAATTTTCAAATCAGTCAGGCCGTAAATCCGGTGACAAGGCTGAGGGACAGGAAGTAACGACCGCCCGAGCGAAGAAAGGACGACCGACCAATCTGCGAAAAGTAGTTGGCGAGGCCGTTGTCCTAAACGTCAAAGAAAAGACCGCGACAATAGTAATTACCCGCACCGGACAAGAGATTCATACGGGTGATTGGGTGGAGATACAGTAAAGAGGAGGGGAAAGACTGGGTTTTCTTTTCTCGCAAACTTGGCGGAGGGTCCAAATGGACTGTCCGCCATTTTTATTTGGATGAGTTTTCAACGCGGATTTCTTCCGAAACCACTGTCTTTTTTCGTTCGATCAAAAAGTACGAGAAATATCCATACATCGACCAGATGGAAGTGATCACGGCAACCCACAGGGCGCCGCGGCCGACCAGATAGCCGAAGACCTTCCAGTCATTTGAGGTCAGCGAAAAGTGGGTCAGATTTGCAAAAGCAGTTTGAACCTCTGCGACTTGCCAGAAGAATGCCGGATAATCGAGGCCGAAATTTGAGACCGGCGGCGTGCCGTTAGCGGCAGCGACCAAGAGGGCGACGACGGCCACGCACTGCGCCCACATCTTTATTTTCCCGATGCTCTGGGCTTGAATGACGATCCCTTCGCTGGCTGCAACGGATCGCAGTCCCGTGATTATGAATTCGCGCCCGAGGATTACGACAACCGACCATGAGGGTGCAAGATGTTTTTCGACAAGGACGATCAGAGCTGCCGAGATGAGCAGTTTGTCGGCGATCGGATCAAGAAATTTGCCTAGTGTCGAAACTTGTTTGCGTCGTCGTGCCAGCTGGCCGTCAACAATATCGGACAACGCCGCGATGACAAAAATTATGATCGCAAGTGCATAACTGCTGATTCCAAAGGTTTGTTCCGCGACCGGCGTCAAAAGGACAACGACAAGCAGCGGGACAATAATTATCCGGCCCAGAGTTATGTAATTTGGAAGGTTCACGACAAGCCTAAGTCTATGTAGTTCAATGTATAAAGTCCAACATCTAACGTCCAAAGCAAAAAGTCCAAAGCCGTAAACGACTTTGGACGATTCACTTTAAACTTTGACTGCGCTACGGAGCAGGCGGCTGCATAAAGCCGAGGTTCGTATTCGCTCCGAAATTGCCGATCTTTGGGAATACTGTTGGAAGGTTTGCGTCCGGGACGCCGAACCAACGGGCCAGTGTGGCCGCATATTGCTCAACCGATGTAGCCGGTACCCATCGTCCGCGGGCCCCGCTCCCATTATCAGAGTCATCAGCGGTGTTAAATGAGAGTTGCGGAAAAGGCGTGCCGTTCGCGCCATTCATTCCGTAAAAATCGCTTCCCGTGATTCCGCCGCCGACAACAAACATGTGGTTTCCCCATGCGTGGTCGCTGCCGACGACACCGGCACCGGTTCCCGCCGGATTTAGCGTCCGCGAGAAATCTGCCATCGTGAATTGGGTAACCTTATCACCGAGACCCTGCCTGATCATTTCGTCGTAAAATGCACGCATTCCTTGGCTAAGCTGTGTAAGGAGATTACCCTGATTGGTGATCTGATTTGTATGAGTGTCGAAACCTCCGATCTGGGCATAAAAGATCTGCCGGTTTATCGAGAGATCAGTACGTTTTTGTATCAATAATGAGATCTGTTTCAACTGATTTCCAATACTTGTATTTGGAAACGTCGGATTGAACGCCGGAGGAGTCTGCAAGGCATTGTTGGCGTCCATTGCAGCATTCGTGACCTTGCTGGCGGCCTCAATATACTTCGCATTAAGATCCTGTGTCCTTAGAGCATTAAAGGCGTTTAACCGCGCCAGATTTGCTCCGGCTGGCGGGGTGCCAAAACCGGCGGGGGCCAGAACGGCGCTTAACAGAGTCGGTGCCGCTGCAATTGCCAAAGGTAAGGTGGTTACTCCGTTTGTAAAAAGCTGGGCACCGGCGATCGAGGTGACCATTGGTATCAGGCCGCCCGGCGGCGGATTATCGATCGGGGTCCGCAGATCCGATATCCGCCCGCCCCAGCCGGTGAACGACTGAGCGTCGCTGCGCCCGCTCTGATATTGCGAAACCTGATCCGAATGAGAAAAAAGCTGAAAAGGTTTTGGAACCGAACCATTAAGATAGGTGGTTCGCGTTGTCGGCGTCACGAGAGTACCGACATTTGTGACGGCAGCCAATTTTCCTGCGGCCCACAACTCGTGGATACCGTTGTTGATGATCGTCGTACCATTCTGCGTGAGGATGCCCAAATTCGGATGGAGTGCATAAGCAAGGTTACCGATGCGGGGAACCAGGATCTGAGTGCTGTTCAATTGGGCCTGCGTTAACGCCAGACCTTGACCGGACCGGGCCGTCGAATAGTTATTGTAAGTGTTGGTCGATCCAACAGTATGATTAGAAATGATGGTGTTATTACCATCATTGCCGCCCTGTAAAAAAATACATACTAAAGCGCGGTAATCACTCGGCACCGAGGGGCTATCTTCTTTCGCACTGCTTTGAGCAGCAACGCTCATCATGCCAAAATGCCGCATCTGCGAGGCCATCGCCGCCATGCTCAACGCTCCGCATGACTTTGCCAAGAATTCACGTCTGTCCTGTTTCATATTTTCACCTCTGCACCTGATATTGAGACGATGTTGCGATAAGATAAATGGCCTGCCGGACGCGGTTAATCGGAGGATCCGTGCTCGGATAGGCCAATACGGCTGTGAGTATCGTGTTTTTCATAGTTGCCGCCATGGTGCTGTGGAGCATTCTGCGGTTGAGTTCATCCACAAGTTGATTGCCCGTACTGTCGGCGGTAGATAATGCCTGTAGGTCGCTAAAGTCGAGCGATGTACCGCTCGGTGCATTAGTACTTACCGCGACAGGCATCGCGGTAAAGAAAAACCTGTTGGCAAAATTAGCCCGTTGGATAGACGTGCTCGTGTTCATAAGTGCAAATTCCGGCCCTGGCATAGCGGTTCCCGGAATTATGTAGTCGGGCGGGTAAAAGTTGAACACCGTCGGCGAGAGGAAAGGCGTCTGTGCCATTCCTGAGTATTCGCTGCGAGCGTAGACGTAACCATCGCTTTGCGACAGACCGTCACCCGAACGAACATTAAATGTTCTCAGGATGTTGGTTGCATATTGGACAGGCTCACGCAGTTTTCCATAATTCGGATCTGTTTTGGCATCGCCACGGGCCTCCGGGTGGAGCAGAATCGCCTTGATGACCGCTTTCATGTCTCCGCGAACGCCGAACCCGTTGTCATTAAAGACGGCGGCAACCTGGCTTACATAGAATGGAGTGGGGTCGCTCGTGACCAGATGCTGGATCAATATCTTGCTGACAAACGGCCCTACATTTGGGTGGTTGAATAAATTATCGACAGCTTGATCGAGCGAAGCGTTGGCGTAAGTCCGGATGTTTGGTATGGTCGTGCAGTTCGTGCAGGCATTGATAGTGGTCGTGGTTGAGGCCGGATAACTTAACAAGGTCTTTGCCGTCAGATCGTGGTTATTATTGTTTACGTTGTTGTTTGCAAAAGTGACTATCATCGGGTCGATGAAATCGATCGTCCCCTGTACGCTACTAGGACAAGTGTCCAGCGCCGGATTGCAGAAGTTCCAACCGGTTAGTACCCTCGTCAAATTATTGACATTATTTTGATCGTAGGTCGGCGCCGGCGTATTACCCGGCTGACAAATATTATTTTCAATACACTGGACAGTACCGTCCTGATTAAGTTTGAACAATCCAACGGTAAAGAGCTGCATGAACTCGCGGGCATAGTTCTCGTTCGGATTGGTTCTCGTGCTGCGAGACATGTCGAGGTAGTCGCCCATCGCAGGGTTAAGGGTCATCTGCTTCATCAAAGTGCGGAAATTGCCGAAAGCATTCGCTGAAAGTATTTTGTGGTACTCGACCATGTGGCGGCCCTGCTGGATATCGACGCCTGATGTGACCCAAAGCTGGGCCAGTGCCCATGCAACGCGATGCCGCAGCTGCGCGTCGCCATAAAAGGCTTCTTTAAAAAACCAGGTCTGCGGTTGATACATCGAATATGTATCCCTAAAACAGGTCGGCGGCACATCCGGCGTATTGCCGACGACGGCATCCTGTCCGTCACAGTTGGTCAGCTGATTTGCGGGTTTAAGGACTTGGTTAGGGTATGGATTAGTTGGATAAGGGGCGTCAAACTGCTCGGCGAGCCATACGAACAATCCGATGCGGCGGAGACGGCTATCCAAGGCTAAAGTGGGTCCAAATGTGGCCTGTTCAAGGAACCTCATTCGGTCTCCGGACCATCGGTATCCGACATAATTGGGAGACACATTGCCCTTTGAACTTTTGCCGAGAATTGCTGAAGTTGTTCCCGGCGGGGTCGTACGTTCAGTCGGAATTTCGGTAACCACATTCCCCTTTTTACTTCCGCCAAAGATTGCGCCCACAGATTTGCCGATCGCAAGTTGGACACTGTTGCTCGCAAGGCCGCGCCATGTGAGGTAAATCTTATATTCACCGTCTGCGACCGGGCCCCAAAAACCCAGTTCATCCGTCAATAGAACTGTAAGAGCAAACGCATCCCGTACATTCGAATCAGTGTTCATTTCCAGTACTGGAAAACGAAATTGATGTCCCGCATTATCCAGAGCATAGATGCGAAATGCATTTGCACCTTCACCATCCATCAAGGAAATGTTGGCGGCATATAAAACCACTTTCGAATTTGCCAAAAATGCTTTATTCGTAATCTTGGTAACATTTGTCCTACCAAAGCCCCTACGTGTCTGGGCCAACGCCCGCGTAGTTTCTGTTTCGCTAAGTAGAATTGGCGTCGGCGAATTTGGATCTTCATCACTCTGCGCCGCAATTCCAAGAGCGGCGGACGAAACTAAAGCAAACACAGTCAAAATTCGCAATAGCGATCGCGAGATCCTGCTTTCCATACCATTCCTCCTAAATACGCCCAGCAAACTAAAGGGCAGTGATAATAAATCCAAAGGTACGCCGGTATATGTACCAGTTTAAAAATGTTTTACAAAACAAATTTACAATATCTCCGTTAGAAAGACAAGTTATAAAATTTGCAGCGAAAATCTTGCGGAAAGTTTCCTAAAGTTCTTAGACGTAGAATATACTTCGATAGTCGATTTAATGTAAAGAAATGTAGATTTGTTGGCTCACTGGGAGCTTAAATTAATGCAGAACACTTTATTAATAGATACTCCGGAACATTTTAGTTTTAAGGCCACAGTCTACAGTCACGGATGGTGTGAACTGGCGCCATTTGACCTCGACATCGCAAATTGGCGATTGAGCTATGTTTTTCGGGATAAAAAAAACCAGGCGGTTTCAGCAGTAATTTCCGAGGAAAAACGAAAGGTCAGGATTGAACTTTCGAGTGCGAAATTTGATACGGAAAATATCATCGCCGGCACACGGCATTTATTACGGCTCGATGACGATCTGTCGGGATTTTACGCCTCGATCGTGGGCCATGACAGATTAAAATGGGTCGGCGAGCGGCGGGCCGGACGAATGCTCCGCTCGGCTACTGTTTTCGAGGACCTTGTGAAAACCATGTGCACCACAAACTGCTCGTGGGCGCTCACGAAAAGCATGGTTTCGAATCTGGTCGAAAAGCTCGGGCCCGCGACCGAAAGTGGAAAAAAAGCATTTCCGACACCCGAAGCAATGGCATCGGTCTCGTCAGATTTTTACCGCGAAGAGATCAGAACGGGTTACCGCTCACCCTATTTTGTCGAACTTGCCGAAGCGGTCGCAAGCGGCAAACTCAACCCGCAGGCTTGGCTGACTTCTGACGTGCCAACCGCCGAGCTAAAAAAGGAAATGAAAAAGGTTAAGGGCGTGGGCGACTACGCGGCCGAGAATCTATTAAAGCTTGTCGGGCGATATGCCGGACTTGCTCTGGATTCGTGGCTCAGGTCCCAATATTACAAAAACCACAATAGCGATAAGCCTTGTTCAGACAAAAAGATAGAGCGGCATTACAAAGAGTTTGGAGCGTGGCGCGGCCTCGTGATCTGGTGTGATATGACGGAGAAGTGGATATTTTAGTGGAGTTCAAATACTGATTTCCCTCGAATTGCGCGGGCGACGATGTTGTGGCAATGCTTGAGAATAATACGGGAGCGTTCGCCCGTCAGCGGCAATGCCGGTTGCCGAGAATTCAAACACGAATGTGGGATCGATCCGGGCGGGTTCCGAAACCGCAGAATTCACAAACACCGGGACCGCGGAATCAACCGAACCCGTAACCAAGCCCGAAGCGTCTAAGAATAATAGAACATCTGTCGCTGCGAAGCCGAAAAATCAGTCAAGGGGCAACGATACGGTTGAGTACAATGTCGATGACCCCGGTATTTCGCCAGGAGGCGTCGTGACCGGGACGCCAACGGCAAGACCTCGAGGATGCGTGTTAATCCGACGAGTCCGTCACCAGATATTCAGCGGCCGCCGCCAAATGGCTACAATCCTTTTCCGCGCGGTTTCGACCCGAGCAGAATGACGATCGAGCAGCGTCGCAAGTTTCAAAAGATCGTGCGGAATCATTCGCGACCGGCTGGCAGCCGGCCGTAGTCAGTCTCCCGGCTGTCGGTCCCAGCGATGATCGCCCCGAGTCTTGCGGTCCATTCTTCCAAGTTCTGGTGCAGAACTTCAGTTGCGTCTCCAGCAAGATGCAGTACTGGATGGTAAGTGATTGTAACTCGCCGGAACAGTCGCGGATATTTTTGTTTCTGGGGCCAAATAAGGTTGCCGCCGCGGATGGTGACCGGAAGGATCGGTACACCCGCTTGTAGGGCGATCCGTACGGCTCCAGTCTTAAACGGGAATATTTCTCCATCCGCAAATTCGCGTGCCCCCTCCGGAAATACTGTCAATGCTGCTCCGTCGCGCAGCGATCGCAAAGCCATTTTCATCGCCCCAATTGTCCCGACTACCTCAGCCGAGACCGGAAAGGCACCGAGATATCTGATCAACGGCCCGACGACGCTCCAGCCAAATGCTTTTTTGATCGCCATGTAACGGACCCGCCGCCGCATCGGCAAACATATCCAGACCGGATCGATATATGTCTGATGATTGGCAGCGATCAAGAAGCCGCCGGACGAGTTGTCGGGAATATTTTCGCGGCCCTCGTAGCGGATAAACCAGAATATTTTGCTGAGGACATACGCGGTGAGACGCAGCACATCAACGACGATCTGAGCAGGATATTTGTTAGAACGTTGTTTTTTCACGCTGAAAAGCGGGGCAGGTGCTCCTCCGCATCGACGAATTGGAGATGCAGCGTCGGAACTTCTGAATCCTTTCCGGTTTTACGATTTCGGACAACGGCAATTGCGTAAAAATCGAGTTCTTTGCACGCGAATTTCACCTTATCACCCACCACTGCGTCGAGCGAGCATACCACCGAGGCCCCTCCTGCACCAATATTTTTTGTAATTGTTTCCTCTCTAGAAGTCGGTTTCTCCGCCTTTTGCAGTAGCGTTGTCGTGACGCCGAGTGCGAAGCAATATCTTGGCTGTTTGCGATTTTTAAACTCTGACTCGGCCTCGGTGATTTCCCATAACCCGGCTTTTGTCATGCCGCTAATGCGATAGCTTTGTGTCGGGTCGGCCTTAGAACTCTCAGGGATCTGTTTTCCGATAAAGCCGACGCCGACGTGGAAAACTTTCTCACCATCGATCATACCTTCGTTGCAATACTGGACGATGCCCATTACAGGAAAGACTTCTTCATTTTCATCGTATGCCCGTAAATCTGGATCGAGCGGCATTACGAGAGTGACTAGCCGTCACATAATGCAAGAATGGGAGAGGCTAAATCCGGCACCGTTTCGAGAGACTTTGGCGACCTTCGTGACCTCTTTCCAGGTGCCGTCTTTAGTTCCTTAATCTGGACGATTGTTTTTAATTCCGACGGAGATCTGTCGGCGCGGCGGT
>JBDSCV010000176.1:0-3499 GCA_039920905.1 Pyrinomonadaceae bacterium | reverse complement strand
GCCAACTCATTTGCGTCCGCGTCGGCATCATTGACGCCGCCGAGCATCACGTACTCGAACGTAAAACGCTCACCCCGCCGCAAGCTGCCTTCGAATTCTTTCGCCGCCATCATCAGTTCGTCGAGATTCCACCGTTTATTTATCGGCATCAGTGTATCGCGAAGCTCGTCGCGTGCCGACGAAAGCGAGATCGCCAGATGCGGCCGGTTATCGAGCTTTGCAAACTCATAGATCTTTGGAACGATACCGGCGGTCGAGACCGTGACGCGGTTTGGGACGATAAAGAGGCCGTCCTCGTCGGCCATTATGCGAATCGCGGCGATCAGGTTTTCAAAATTAAGGAACGGCTCACCGGCGCCCATCCCGACCAGATTTGTACCATGCGGCGTCTCACCGTCGACACCGTAAACATCATTGAGTACAATAATTACCTGCTCAACGATCTCGCCGGCGGTCAGATTTCGCAGCAAACCGAGCTTTGCCGTCAGACAAAAATCACATTTTAGCGGACAGCCTGATTGCGACGAAAAACAGATCGTATCGCGACTTTCGCTCGGGATAAAAACTGTTTCGACCGGATTGCCGTCGGCCGTTTTCATCAGGTAACGCCGCGTACCGTCCGTCGAAACGTAACGTGATTCGACAGTCAAACGCGATGTGTCCACAGATTCTTCCAGCTTTGCTCGAAACTTTTTTGGCAGATCGCTGATCTCGTCAAAGCTGCGCAAACGGCGGTCGTGCACGGCCTTAAAAACCTGGGTCGAACGGTAAGCGGGTTCGCCAAGTAAGGCTGTAAGAACTTCGAGTTCACTTCTCGACATGCCTAATATATGCGGCTTTTCGCTCATAAACTTCTATTTTAGCCTAATCGCGGCCCGGCTGAAACTTCACACGTTTTTGTGCTTGACCGTTGTCTTTGCGCCAGTTTATTTTGCAGTTTTTATGTTTTTCTTTGTGCAGGCTTTAACTGGACATCCACTGATCTAGCAAGGCCATTCGCCGCAGAAGGCGAGGTCGGCGCGCCCTTTTATTATGATCTCGTCGTCGTCGCGCCAGAGAATGTCGGTAATGCCGCCGGGCGAATGGACCATTACTTTGCGTCCGGTTTTTAGCGTGAATGCGCTGAGAATGGCGGCGGCGCTCGAGCATGTGCCTGAGGCTGAGGTTTCGCCGGCACCGCGTTCCCAGATGCGGATGTCGATATTCTCGTCGTCGTTGATCTTTACGAATACGATGTTTGCACGCTCAGGAAATTTTTCGTGCGTTTCCATCGAGCGGCCAACCGTGCGCCAGTCAAAATTGAAATTATCGACAAAGACGCACGCCACTGGATTGCCCACGTTGACGGCGGAAAACGTTCGCTGTTCGCCGTTAATGTCTAATTGTTGATTGATGACGGCGTCAAGTCGCCTATCTAATGCGACAGGTATTTTGTCGCTCGCAAATTCGGGTTTACCGATCTCAGCCTCAAACCAAAATTCGCCGTCACCCTTTCGCTCGATGAGGTCGTAGGTTTTGAGACCGCTGCGCGTTTCGAGCCGCAGCCGTTTATCTGTCCACAGATTTTCATGATAGAGGTAGGCGACCGCACAGCGTGTTCCGTTCCCCGAAAATCCCGCGATACTGCCGTCGAGATTGACGATCTCGCAGAAATAGTCGGCCATGCCATTGTCACGTTTTTCGAGCACGGCGATGCCGTCACCGCCGACGCCCGTATTGCGGTGGCAGATGGCAACTGCAAGATCGCCGAGCGAAACCGAGTCCCCAACAGCCTCCCGCTCCATCACAATATAATCGTTGCCAAAACCGTGGAATTTGCAAAATGGGATCGTCATAAGAAGAATTTAACGCATTGCGAGACTCGAAGCCGCAGATTGACGCAGACGCTGGTAAGAAACAGGAAAAATAATTGGCTTTTCTGATCTGCGTCATCCGCGTTTATCTGCGGTTAAATTCTTTTCTTTTAGTCCGTTGCGTCCCTGCGTTAAATTCCTTACCGCTTTACCGGGACTATCTTGAAAGTCAGTTTTTCGGTCCCGCGAAGAACGACGATCTCGTATTCCACTCCGGCTTTCATTTCGCCGAGAACAAAGGTGTAATCCGACACGTTGCGAATGTCACGTCCGGCAAGTTTGACCACTTTGTCCCCCGCCATCAGCCCAGCCTTCGCCGCCGGCGAATTGTCGCGAACTCCGTCCAGCAACAGCCCGTCGGTCGCCTCGGCGTAATTCGGAATTGTTCCCAAGCTTATATTAAATCCGCCGCGTCCGGCGCCCATCTGCGGGCTTTTCGCGACAGCGTAAGTTGGCCGCTGCGGATTTTGGTCGATGGCTTTGGCGATTTCTGCGACATAGTTGACGACCTTTAACTCACCGTCGTAATTTATCTTGTCAGCCGTGTCTGACGGTTTGTGGTAATCATTGTGTGTGCCTGTGAAAAAGAACAAGACCGGTACCTTTTTGCCATAGAACGATGCGTGGTCCGAAGGGCCGAAGCCGTCTTCGTTCAGTTGAAGAGTGAATCTCTGCGCATAGACGTGCTGCGGAATATGCATACCGACCGTATTTCGCCCCTCAACAAGTTGTTTCCATTTTGTGGCAGTTCCCATTCCACCGATCGTCAACCTATTGTCCGTCAACCGCCCGACCATATCAAGATTGATCATCGCAACGGTTTTATCGAGCGGGAAGACAGGGTTTTGGACGTAAAAACTCGATCCAAAGAGACCTTCTTCTTCGCCGCTAAAGGCGATGAATATGATCGTACGTCGATTTTTCTTTGCGGCGGCAAATTGACGCGCCAATTCGATGATGGCGGCGGTTCCTGATGCATTGTCATCAGCCCCGTGATGGATCTCGGTAGAATTTGCGGCAAGGCTTCCCTGTCCGCCGTGGCCGAGATGGTCGTAATGGGCGCCGATAACGATCGCTTCGCTCCTTAGAGTCCGGTCGGTGCCTTCGAGAATGCCGATCACGTTATAAGCGTCCATCTGTTTTTTGACGAGGTTTACCTTGAAACTGACAACCGGACTTGTATCGCGGGAATTTACACGGGCACTAACCCCGGGCGTCATTTTGGCGGCGGATAATACCTCGACAGGCGGCAGCTCGATCTCTTTTACGCCAATTATGTTGGCCGCCGTATTTCTTGAAATAACAAAGGTCGGCAACGCCGCTTCGCCAAGCGACTGGTCGTAACCGATCCGTGTCAGCCGGTCGTCTTCAAATTTTGCCTCGCGCGAGATCACAAGCATCCCGATCGCACCGTGTTCTTTTGCGATCAGCGCCTTGGTTCGCAGATCGAAACGCCCAAACAAGCTGTGCGGATTATCGTTGTCTGGGTTGCCGTCAAAGACGAGCACGACCTTCCCTTTTACATCTATGTGGGCGTCGTCGTATTTGTAATCGTCAAATTTTGGATCGGCGGACGAGATACCAAAACCCGAAAACACAACCTTAGCGTTTGAGACGGCGCCGTTTGGCGAAAACCCGACCGGTTT
>JBDSCV010000175.1:0-12840 GCA_039920905.1 Pyrinomonadaceae bacterium | reverse complement strand
AACTATCAACAAAAACAAAGACTGCTTGCATTTGTTTTGCGTAAGATTTGTGGTTTTCGGTAGCAGTGATACTGTAAACCCCCTTAATTAGCGCCAGTTTAAACTGGAGTATTCCGGGTTATGTTTTTGTGAGATATTCGCTGGGAGGCATGCCTCCCAGCGAATCGTGCGGGCGGTGGTGATTGTATATTTCCAGCCACTTTGCCGTCTGCGATCTCACGTCGTCCAAACTTTCAAAGATATACATATCGAGCACGGCCTCGCGGTACGTGCGGTTAAAGCGTCGACAAAGCCGTTTTGCATTGGCTTGCCCGGCTTGATGAATTCGAGGTGGACACCATTTTGTTCGGCCCAGTCGGCGACTGCCACGGCTGTGAACTCCGGCCCGTTGTCGAATCTGAGTCGGGCGGGCAGCCCGCGCCGCATTGCTATTTGATCCAGAACCCTGACGACTCTTTGGGACGGCAGGCTCCGGTCGACCTCGATCCCGAGTGCCTCGCGGTTATAGTCATCAACCACGTTGAAGGTCCGAAACCTTCGTCCATCCCACAGTGCATCGCTCATGAAATCGGCCGACCAGCACTCGTTGGCCGCTTCGGGCACGACAAGCGGCATCGGATTACGAGCTGGCAGCCTTCGCTTGTGTTTTCTCCGCTTGTTTAGCTTCATAGAGCAGTAAATACGGTGCACACGCTTGTGGTTACGCCGAACACCCTGTTTCGCGGTTTGACTCCGGGCGATCTAAATGGACCCTTTCTGTCCCAGGTTTCCTTTTGGAAAATTTTATCGGAGCCAACACGATTGAGCAGCAAACACGAACTGTATTAGCTCCGGGTAACGGCGGACCTGAGTATATGACCACCTTTAGCAGTTGGTTGTCGGTTCAACAGGGCGTACCGCAATCGCCGGATATTTATGATCCACAGTTGCGCTATATGCGAAATGGGCGCGACACGGGTAAATGGGTTCACGTTGACGCCTTGTATCAAGCCTATTTTCAAGCGTTGCTGATTTTACTGGGAAGTGGAGCACCAGTTGATGCCGGAAATCCATACAATAATAATCCTACTCAAGTCGCGGTTGCTACTTTTGGCGGTCCGCACATTCTATCGCTGTTAACCGAGGTCGCGTCCCGCGCTTTAAAAGCCGTCTGGAATCAAAAATGGCAGGTTCATCGCCGTCTGAGACCGGAAGTGTTTGCTGCAAGATGTGACCGCACATCACGAGGCGTCATCAATTATCCGGTGCATCCAGATGTTTTGACATCGCTTAACAGCGCTACTCGGTTGGGCAGATATTTTAATACCGCCAATAAACTCTTGCCGATGGCTTTCCCCGAAGGTTCGCCGCTGCATCCGGCTTACGGTGCGGGACACGCGACGGTTGCCGGTGCTTGCTCAACGATTGCGAAAGCATGATTTGATGAATCTTATGTACTTCCCACTCCCCTCGTTACCGATGCGACGGGGCAAATTGTAACTCCTTATGTCGGACCGCCTTTGACCGTGGGTGGCGAACTTGACAAAATTGCCTCTAATGTAGCGAATAGCCGCAACATCGCGGGCGTTCACTGGCGTTCGGACGCAGCCGAATCGCTTCTGCTTGGGGAGGCAGTCGCGATCAGTATTTTGCGCGACCAAAGAGCCTCCCATAACGAAGTCTTTAACGGCTTTAGCCTGACAAAATTTGACGGCACGACGATAATCGTTTGATCGACGAAATCTGGATACCGAAGCAATTTAAGAAGTGCGGTTCGAGCGAGCCGCACTTTTTTTGTATAATCGTGAGTTTATACAATGCCCAGACGTAACGATATTCACAAGATTCTGATAATTGGCTCTGGCCCGATCGTCATCGGGCAGGCCTGTGAATTTGATTATTCCGGCACTCAAGCCTGCCGCGCGTTAAAACAAGAGGGCTACGAGGTTGTACTGGTCAATTCCAATCCGGCGACGATCATGACCGACCCCGAGATCGCCGACCGCACCTATATCGAACCGCTAACACTCGAAACAGTTACCGCAATTATCGAAAAAGAACATCCCGACGCTCTTTTGCCAACGGTTGGTGGCCAGACTGGGTTAAATCTCTCGGTCGAGCTGTACGAACAGGGAATTCTTGACAGATTCGCCGTAAAGCTGATCGGAGCTAACATCGATGCGATCAGAGTTGGAGAAGATCGCGAGCTTTTCAAGAAAGCGATGGACGAGATCGGCATTCAGAGCCCGAGAGGCGGATTTGCGCATACGTGGGACGAAGCAAAAAAGATTGTCGAAGACATCGGATTTCCGGCGATCGTCAGGCCATCGTTTACGCTCGGCGGCACCGGCGGCGGTACGGCGTTTAATCCTGATGAATTCGAAGATATAGCCAAAGGCGGTCTTGCCGCATCGCCAAATTCACAGATCCTGATCGAAGAATCGATCCTCGGCTGGAAGGAGTATGAGCTTGAGGTCATGCGTGACCTCAACGATAACGTGGTGATCATCTGCTCTATCGAGAATTTTGATCCGATGGGCGTCCATACAGGCGACTCCATCACAATCGCACCTGCACAGACGCTGACCGACCGGGAATATCAAAATCTACGTGACATGTCTAAGGCCTGCATCCGCAAAGTCGGAGTAGAGACAGGCGGCTCGAATATACAATTTGCCATCAACCCGGAAAACGGCGACGTGCGGATAATCGAGATGAATCCGCGAGTGTCGCGCTCGTCTGCTCTTGCAAGTAAGGCGACCGGATTTCCAATTGCGAAGATCGCCGCCAAACTCGCTGTCGGTTATACGCTCGACGAGATACCAAACGACATCACGAAAAAGACTCCGGCATCGTTCGAGCCGACAATAGATTACGTCGTGACGAAGATACCAAAATGGGCCTTCGAGAAGTTTCCGGGTGCCGAGGACGTACTCGGGACGCAGATGAAATCTGTCGGGGAAGTGATGGCGATAGGCCGTACATTTAAGGAATCGTTGTTTAAGGGGTTACGTTCACTAGAAGCCGTTAACCCGTTGCGTTTACAGGATATATCTGATGCCGAACTGCAGCGAAAACTTGCCCGTCCAAACTCACAGCGCTTTTCATATATCACTTACGCCTTGCAGAACGGCTACTCGATTGTCGAAATACATCGACTTACAAAGATCGACCCGTGGTTTCTCGATCAACTGGCGCAAGTGATGGAATTACAGGCTGAGATTGATTCCCAGCCGTTGACCAATATTTCTACCGTCACGCTAAGGACGGCGAAGGAATACGGCCTTTCGGATCGAAGGCTTTTTTATTTGACAGGGACGCCGGAAAACAACGTTCGCGAGCATCGCAAAAAGCTCGGCATCACGCCTGTTTACAAACGCGTTGACACATGCGGTGCCGAATTTGAATCATTTACGCCTTATCTGTATTCGACTTACGAGGAAGAATGCGAGGCCGAACCGACCACTCGACGAAAGATCATGATCCTCGGCTCGGGGCCAAACCGGATCGGGCAGGGGATTGAATTTGACTATTGTTGCTGTCACGCGAGCTTTGCCCTTCGGGACGCGGGTTTTGAGACCATTATGGTCAACTGCAATCCTGAGACGGTCTCGACTGATTACGACACCTCGGACCGGTTGTATTTTGAACCTCTTACCTTTGAGGATGTGATGAACATTGTCGATGTCGAAAAACCGGACGGCGTGATCGTGCAGTTTGGCGGGCAGACGCCGCTCAATCTGGCTGACCGGCTTCATGCTGCGGATGTTCCGATCATCGGAACATCGCCTGATTCAATTGATCTTGCGGAAGACAGAAAACGCTTCGGAGCTTTACTGGACGAGCTAAAAATCCCATGCCCAGAGAATTCGAGTGTTACATCAGCAGACGAAGCTAAAACTGTTGCAAACAAAATAGGTTATCCTGTCGTAGTTCGCCCAAGTTTTGTGCTTGGGGGGCGTGCGATGGCTATAGTTTATGACGATCAGTCGTTGGACGAATATATGCGTAACGCGGTTGACGCTTCGCCGGAAAAACCGATCTTGATCGACAAATTCCTCGAGTGTGCCTCTGAGATCGACGTTGATGCACTGGCTGACACGGACACGGTCGTTATTGCCGGTATTCAAGGACATATCGAAGAAGCGGGAATTCACTCTGGCGATTCGTCGAGCGTTCTCCCGGCTCAGAAGATCGCTCCTGAACATCTCGAAACGATCGAGCATTACACAAAATCACTTGCCAAAGCTCTCAAGGTCATCGGCCTGATGAATATACAATTTGCGATCCAGGATGACCGCGTTTATGTGATCGAGGTGAATCCGCGTGCATCGCGGACCGTGCCGTTTGTCGCTAAGGCGACGGGCGTGCCGATAGCAAAGATCGCTTCGCTGGTGATGGCGGGTGATAAGAAACTCGCTGACTTTGATCTGCCTCATGTCTTGCCGGTTCCAAAAATTTTCGTAAAATCCCCGGTTTTCCCGTTCAAGAAATTTGCGGACGTTGATCCGATACTTGGCCCAGAAATGCATTCGACCGGCGAGGTCATGGGCGTTGGTGCGACATTCGGCGAGGCGTACGGCAAAGCGATGGAAGGCGCGGGTCTCACTTTGCCCTTAAAGGGAAAAGCATTCATTTCCGTTAATAACACCGATAAAGGCCAGGCCGTCTTATTGGCCCGCCGGCTCACCAAACTCGGTTTCGATCTCGTCGCGACGTACGGCACGGCCCACCGTTTGCGAGAGGTCGGTCTGGAATGCGAGTCGGTTTTCAAAGTCAACGAGGGCCGCCCCAACATCGCCGATCTCATTATCCAGGGCGAAATTGCACTAATCATCAATACGCCGCTCGGCAAAACGTCATTCTACGACGAACAGGCCATTCGCAAGGTCGCTCTTCAATTCAACGTCCCATGCGTCACGACGATCACTGGCGCTGAGGCTCTGATCGAGGCTATCGGAACTAAAATGTCGGAGAAACACATGACGGTGCGGAGCCTTCAGGAAATCCACTTTGAGGCAGAGATCAGAACTGCCGAAAGTCTGTCTCGCGAATCTAATTAATCCCCTCAGTCCCTAATTTTCAAGCGTTTTTTTCTCCATGCAAATGTTGTAGTGTGGCGTATTGCTTCGAACATTGTTGTTGTGTATTATATGGGTGCTCTGTTTAACTGAACCGAATAGGTGGCAAAAAGGGGACGAGGTAATTCTCATCTCTTCCAAGCTGCTGTTGGAGAGCAAATGGCATAAAACCATGTTTTTCCAAACTTTCACGCGTCGCATCTGCGGCGTCAACCCATAACAAATGACCAGTAAACCAATGGAGGATATTATGGCTAATGAAACTCAGCTCAAAGAAATTTTAAGAATGAGAATTGATTGGGTCAAGGACCCAGTACCGGACTGGTATCTAGTACATCTCAAACCGGAAATCCTTAGAGAACTTACGTTGCACGGTCTTGAACATGCAAAGTCGATTCATGAGGCAAATTTGGGATACATCGGAAATGTAATTAAAACGGTAAATAGGACCAAGGGTTAGTAAAATCTTGAAGCCTTGCTTGCAACTCCCGAGCCGAGCCGCCGGATCGGCTGGCTCGATCCGGGAGTTGTACCCGTTCGACACAATTACCGTGAATAAGGAGGCTACCATGCGATCACTACCCATTTTGAAAAATTCTTTTACGGCCTTGATAGACCAAACACCGAGAGATGTCTCGAAACCGGTCGTTCTGATCGGATTCCAAAGTCAAGGCAATCTTGGTATCGGTTATCTTGCATCTACGCTGAGAAAAAACGGCTATCGAGTAGAGGTTATCGATTTTGATACGGATCAGGACATTATTTTTACCGCGATCCGCGCTCTTGATCCGGTGGTGGTAGGCTTTTCCCTAATTTTTCAATTTTACATAACAAAATTTGGTTCGCTCATCGATTACCTTCGTGATGAGGGCATCGACTGTCATTTCACGATGGGCGGGCATTTTCCCAGCCTTAGTTATGAACACACACTCGAACTCGTTCCCGCGCTCGACAGCGTTGTCCGATTTGAAGGCGAAATAACTCTGCTCGAGCTGGTTGACAGATTGAGCGTAGGAAGTGAGTGGCGGAACATCAGCGGGATCGCCTATGGTGACGGCGCACAAATGATCTGTAACGAATTACGCCCGCTGATTGAGGATCTTGACACTCTGCCGCACCCGGAACGAAACTTTCAGCCGATGTCGGTGCTTGGCATGGAGATTATGCCGTTGATCGCGAGTCGCGGATGTTCGCGCAAGTGTTCATTTTGCTCTATCCATACCTTTTACCGCGCCGTGCCGGGAAAGATTGTTAGATTGAGAAAGACGACGACCGTGGTCGATGAAATGCAGCAACTCTACGAGGAGCGAAATTCGAAAATTTTTCTTTTTCAAGACGATGATTTTCCGATAGTCGGGCCGACTTGGCGAAAATGGACGCTTGATCTTGTGGATGAGCTTTATCGACGCGATCTCGTCGGCAAAGTGATTTGGAAGATAAATTGCCGTGCGGATGTTGTCGAAACCGAGCTTTTCGAAATACTGCGCGATGCCGGGCTTTATTTGGTGTATATGGGCTTGGAATCGGGGAGCGAAGAAGGGCTGAGCGTTCTTAACAAAGGGCTTACCGTTGAACAAAATCTAATGGCGGTCAGGACGCTGAAAGATATAGGATTAATGTTCCAGTATGGATTTATGTTGTTCGATCCGTCAACAACCTTTAATTCCGTTAGAGAAAACATCGATTTTCTCCGCACCATCACAAGTGACGGCACGCTTGCGGCAACTTTTTGTCGCATGTTGCCTTACGACGGAACCGCGATAAAAACACAGCTTCATAACGAAGGGCGGCTTCGCGGTGACGTGACAAACCCGGATTACGACTTTCTGGACCCGCGGCTAGACGCGTTTTTCAACGAGGTAAATGAAACCTTAAATTTAGTTGGCTGGATCCATGGCGTCCGTTCATTGTCGCCGCATCTCGACTGGGCATGGCACGAGGTTGCCGTTGTCGAAAGACTGTTCAACGGCGTGACGGGTTTTGATTTTTACAAGGACCGATTGTCCAAGATTACCAACGCGGCCAATGAAATGCTGTTTGATCTTGTCGAGGAGATGTCGTTTGCCCATGAGCGCGGCAGGAAGAGCAAGCATGACACCAGCGAACTTGATTTTCAGTGTAAAGACCTGACAAATAAACTGATTACGACCCGCAACGAATTTGTTTTGACGAACCAAGAAACGATGTTGGGTATACTCGGCGTTGATGCTTCGATGGAAAGTAATGTATCTGAAATTACGGCCGCGCATTAGCGTAAGATTTTTCGATTTTACAGAAATTGAAAGTTTTGTGGGTGTCGAGTCTTCATCTTCTTTTTGTCTTAGAATTACAATAGAATCTTAAAACCCTCCTGCTCGAAGTGTCGGTCGTGTGTGACGATTTCTTCAATGCCGAGTTCGTGGCAGACGTTCATTGAAATGCAGTCGGTCAGGCTGTAGCCTTTGTCGAGGCTAGATGTATATAGGATTAGGCCCTCTCGAAAAAGCTTTTAAGTTTGTCTGACAATTTCAACGTTAGGATTTGCGGAGAAACTCTGGATAGATTCGGTGGCGTGTAGCTTCGCATCAGATCAAAACTCCGCGAAGTAATTAAGAGTTTCAATAAAAACGCTTTCGGTTACAACCAGCTTGGATGGCGATCAAATAGTGGATGTCAGCAAAAACGATATTCATTTTCGCTTTTTCGCACCATAAAGATAGTGATCGTGATTCAGCGACCCGTCGGTAGGAACTTCTTCCCAAACCTCATCTAGAATGCGTTTTCCGCGCTTTTCAATTTCCGTCAAAAGGGTGCGGAGATTCGAATTACTTTCGTCCTTGAGGTCAATTACAAAATTCAAAACTCTTTCCTGCTTTGTTTTTGGAAAAACCTTTACGATATCAAAAATTGTCTCGGCAACATTCGTTTGCATAATTAACTTCTCGATATCATTCTATCACGAGACAAAATCTGTTAGATCTATCGTGATTCTTGACCAACGAGACACTTTACACTAACTTAGTGTAAAGTTTTCTTTAATTTAGCAGTACAAATAAATAATGAGTGAATCGCAGGATCGCGAGATCATCGGCGGCTATCTGCTCGTAATCGGCGGGGCAGAGGATAAATATAACGAGCGGCGGATCTTGAAAAAATTTCTTGAGCTGGCCGGCGGTAACAGGGCCGAGGTGCTGATAGTGCCTGTGGCGTCGGATTTTCCTGAGTTTGCTGCGGATGTTTATACGCAAGCTTTCAGGAATCTGGGCGTGGCAAATCCGCGTGTTCTGCGGGCGACGTCACGGCAGGATGTCGTTCAGGCCGATGTTGAAAAGTTGCTTGGCGGCGTGACCGGCGTATTTATGACCGGTGGCGACCAGATGCGGCTCGTTTCTTTGCTCGGAGGGACAAAATTTGCCGAAAAACTGCGCAAAATGGTCCGTACCAAGAATATCGTTCTTGCCGGTACAAGCGCCGGGGCCGCGGGAATGAGCACTTCAATGATCGTCCGTGGCGAAGCGACGTCCCACCCACATAAGAATGCCGTGCGGCTTTCGCCCGGACTTGGATTCCTAAAAAACATCATCATTGACCAGCATTTTAGTGAACGCGGGCGCATCAGCCGCCTGATCACGGCCGTTTCGTATAACCCCTATAACCTGGGCATCGGCATTGACGAAAATACGGCAATAATACTGGATGGTAAGGGAATACTTGAGGTGTTCGGTCAAGGTTCGACAACTATCATTGATGGTTCACAGATTACTTTTAATGAAATAGCTGAAGTTACTGATAATGAAGCATTTAGCATTTGCGGAGTTCAGTTCCATGTCTTACGTGATGGATTGGTTTATAATTATTTAGACAGACATCCGATCCAGCCGACGAACGAGTTTCTCTTGCCGGACCTTGGCTAGAAAATTAGCCACGGATACCACACGGAAAATCTAAATCGATAAAATCTTATCTGTTTTTATCTGTGTGGATCTGTGGCAAATTAATCTTATGGAAATTTTAGAAGTACGAACCCTTCGCGGGCCTAATTATTGGAGCGGGTATTGGAAAAAGCTGATCATTATGCGCCTCGATATTGGGGCGTACGAAGAAAAGCCGACTGACAAGATCGACGGTTTTTATGACCGGATGAAGGAACTTATGCCGTCGCTCATATCGCACGGGTGCAGCTATCAGGAAGATGGCGGGTTTTTGCGGCGTGTCGAGGAAGGCACCTGGGGCGGCCACGTCATCGAGCATTTTGCGCTCGAATTGCAGACGCTGGCCGGAATGGCGACTGGATATGGTCGTACACGTGAAACCGGCGAAAAGGGAATTTACAATGTCGTTTACAGTTATCTTGAGGAGGAAGTTGGGCGGTTTGCCGGTCGAACCGCCGTCAGATTGTTCCTCGATCTTGCCGAGGGTAAAGCTCTAAAAGATATCAAGGAAAATATTGCCAACGCGATCCAAGAAATGCGCGAGATCCGCGAGAATGTGCGTTTTGGGCCTTCGACCGGATCGCTGGTTGAGGAGGCCGACAGCCGCGACATCCCGTTTATACGACTCAATGACCAGTCGCTGGTGCAGCTTGGCTACGGCGTACACCAAAAACGAATTCAGGCGACGATTACCGTTAATACAAATATGATCGCGGTGGACATCGCTGGTAACAAACATGCGACGAAAAAGCTGCTTGGCGATATGGGGGTGCCGGTGCCAAAGGGATTTCGGATCCGGGAAGAAGATGAACTTGAAAGCGCACTCGAGAGTGTCGGGTTTCCGGCGGTAATCAAACCGCTCGACGGCAATCATGGACGTGGGGCGACCGTTGGCATCAATTCGCTCGAAGATGCAAAGATCGCGTTCGAAAAAGCTAAGGAACATTCCCGTTCACGGTGGGTCATTGTTGAAAAACAAATTAGCGGTGCGGATTTTCGTGCTCTGGTTGTAAATAACCGGCTGATAGCGGTTGCCGAACGAGTTCCTGCGCACGTCATTGGTGACGGCAAAAGCTCGATTCAGAAGCTGATAGATAAGACAAATGCCGATCCGCGACGCGGTTATGGCCACGAAAAGGTCTTGACTCAGATCGACATCGACGGCCAGACAATGCGGTGCATCCGCAAAGCCGGGTTCGAACTCGAAACCGTTTTAACTGAAGACGAGATATTGCATCTCAAGACGACCGCAAATATCTCGACCGGCGGCACGGCGATCGACTGCACGGACGAGGTTCACCCAGAAAATATTTTCCTGTTCGAACGCATCGCTCGAATTATCGGCCTCGATGTTGCTGGCGTTGATGTGATCGCCCCGAATGTCAGCGAGCCGCTGCGTGAGAACGGCGGCGGTGTTATTGAGGTTAATGCTGCTCCGGGTTTTCGGATGCATCTTGCTCCGAGCGAAGGCATTGGCCGCAATGTGGCAGAACATGTGATCGACATGTTGTTTCCAACGGGAACACCCGCGCGTATCCCGATCTTTTCGATCACGGGAACAAACGGCAAAACGACGACGACGCGTCTGATCGCCCACATCTTAAAAAACAGCGGACGCACGGTTGGTTTTACGACGACTGACGGAACATACATCGGCAATCAACAGATCGTTGCAGGCGATAATACGGGTCCGGTTTCGGCGCAATTGGTGCTAAAGGACCCGACCGTGGATGTTGCCGTGCTTGAGACGGCCCGCGGCGGCATTATACGCTCCGGTCTTGGGTTTGATTACTGCGATATTGGCGTCGTGATGAATGTTGCAGCCGATCATCTCGGGCTAAAGGACGTGAATACGCTCGAAGACCTTGCCCGTGTCAAATCGGTCGTGCCGCGTGCCGTTTCTAAGAAAGGCTACGCCGTGCTAAATGCCGAAGATCCGCTTGTTTACGCGATGAAAGAAAAGGTTGACGGCAAGGTCGTCTGTTTCTCGATGGACGAGAACAATGTAAACATTCGCCGCCGGGCCGAACGCGGCCGCGTCTCGTGCGTCTATGAGAATGGCTTTATCACGATCCTCAAAGGCAAATGGAAGGTGCGGGTCGAGAAAGCGACAAATATTCCCCTAACCTATGGCGGACGAGCCGAGTTTATGATCCAAAATGTGCTTGCTGCGACGCTTGCATGTTTTGTTCACGGCATATCTTTGGAAGACCTTCGAACAGGCTTGACTACATTTAACGCCGGTATGGCGCAGACGCCGGGACGCCTTAACTTTGTCGAAGTCGGTGATGTTACCGTGCTTATGGACTATGCACACAACCCCGCCGGCTTACGCGGTCTGACGAATTTTATAGCTAAACTGCCGCATAAATATAGAACGGTCGTATTAAATGGCACCGGTGACCGCCGCGATAACGACATCCGCGAATTTGGCAAGATCGCGGCTGATACATTCGATCGCATTGTCATCCGCACCGGACAATATCTGCGCGGACGCGACCCCGCCGAACTCCACACGCTGCTGCAGGAGGGAATTGCCCAGAGCGAAAACAAGCCCCAGGTTCGCGTCATACCCGAAGGTCGCGATGCCATCCACCACGCCATAAAACACGGCCGCAAGGGCGAGCTCGTCGTCACACTCGGCGATAAAGTGGTGGACGACATCCGCTACGTGCAGGAATATCGGGATATGGTGAATGAAAAGAAAGATGAGACGTAATTATTAACCAAAAATTTCGGTTTTTATGTTTCCGTCGGCGGTGATATTACCGCGATACATACCCTCCGAATTAAATGGCGTTGTTACGTTTCCCAACGCATCGACGGCGATCAGGCCGCCCTCTCCGTTGATCGAGCCTAGGTGTTCTACGGTTTCTTTTGCGGCTTCCGCAAGGCTCGATCCCTTATATTTCATCCGCGCGGCGACATCGTACGCAGTGACGCCGAGCATAAAAAACTCGCCGTGGCCTGTACAGGATACGGCGCAGGTTTCGTCCGCGTAAGTTCCGGCACCGATAATTGCGGTGTCGCCGACGCGGCCAAATTGTTTGTTGGTCATGCCGCCGGTTGAGGTGGCGGCGGCAAGAAAACCATTGGCATCGCATGCTACCGCACCCACCGTGCCAATTGGCTTCGTGGATAATAACCCAGTCGCTACCGCTCCCGGTTCTGACCCGTCTTTGCGTCTCTGCGACTCTGCGGTGAAATGATCTAACTGGATGCGCCCGGCGGCCATTGCTTCCTGTAATTGCAGCCATCGGTGTTCGGTAAAGAAATATTCGTCGGACTCCGTTTTTACACCCATTTGCTCGGCAAATTGGTTGGCACCTTCGCCGGCGAGCAGAATGTGCTCAGTGCGTTCCATCACCAAGCGAGCAAGTTTTACCGGGTTTTTAATATTTTTCACGAAAGTAACGGCACCGGCTTTGAGGCTGCGGCCGTCCATGATGGCGGCGTCGAGTTCGACCTTGCCTTCGTGCGTGAAAACGGCTCCGCGACCGGCGTTAAATAGCGGAAAATCCTCGAGCGAACAGACCGCGCCTTCGACTGCGTCGAGCGAACTGCCGCCTTTTTCAAGTATAGTCCAACCGATTTTTAGCGCATTTTCCAATCCGCCGCGATATTCCGCCTCGAGAGTAGGGGTCATCTGAGATCGGAGTATAGTTCCTGCTCCGCCGTGAATTGCTATTGCGATCTTTGCCATACGTTAAGTTTACCGCAGAGACGCTGAGACGCCGAGAAAGCCGAAGAGAAAATCTCCGGGACTATTTTGATATTTTTTCTCGCCTCTGCGTCTCTGCGGTGCAAAAACATTTGCAAGATTTTCTGGAATAACTTGCACTTTACAAGTTTGTTTAACTAGGTAAAAC
>JBDSCV010000174.1:0-6104 GCA_039920905.1 Pyrinomonadaceae bacterium | reverse complement strand
ATGTGTGGGCACATGAACCTTGTAGTTAGCCGCCGCCTTTGTTCCAGTCTTAGACGGATTTACAGCGTCAATTTTACCGTTTACGACGTATTCATTTATGCCGTCTTTTACGAAAGGTGTGTGATTTTCGGCCCCATAGAGCCGCTCTGTATTAGTCTCGTTTTCGGTGAAAAGCAGTTCCGGCGAACCGTCGAAATAGAGCCATCGTTTACCGGGCGTTTCGCATTCAATTTCGATGACGTTTGATTCGTCACTTCGCATTGCACATTTCGATTCCGAGCCGGTCCACGTCCAGTCGTTACGCATCCACACGGTCGGAAGCACATTCATCGTCGCGTCTTCATCGGCGCGGTTTGCGACTGTAATCTTGATCAAAACATCATCTACATCGGGCTTTGCGTATTCGACAAACACATCAAAGTATTTGTTTTCCTCGAAAATACCAGTATCAATCAGCTCAAATTCACGGTCGAGCTTTGTTCGATTGCGGTTTTCAGCGATCAGCCTTTCATACGGAAACTCGGCCTGCGGATACTTATACAGAAACTTCATGTACGAGTGCGTCGGCGTCGAATCGAGGTAATAATATATCTCCTTAACATCCTCACCGTGATTGCCCTCAGTGCCTGTAAGGCCAAAGAGGTTCTCCTTAACGATCGGATCCTTGCCATTCCACAACGCCACCGAAAAGCATATATTCTGCTGCCGGTTGCTGATGCCGGCGATGCCGTCCTCGTTCCAGCGGTACGCCCGCGAACGCGAATGGTCGTGCGGAAAATAATCCCAAGCCGAGCCGTCCGCCGAGTAATCTTCCCGAACCGTTCCCCAGGCCCGCTCACTCAAATACGGGCCCCAGCGTTTCCAGTGTTTTGTTCGTGAGTTTGATTCAGAGAGACGTTTTTCTTCGGCGTTCATATTGTACAGATTCCTCTGTTGCTTCTATTCCGGTTCACTGATCAGGTATTCCAATTATAAAACAAATAGAGCTGAACTGAGCTACAACATGTCGAAAGCCTCCAAACCATTTCATGGCAATGGCCTACGTAGTAAAAATTCATTTACAACTTTAGCTGAATTATGTATTATCACAGTTGAATTTGAGGGGTGCGCAAATTTTGCAACTTTGCATCTAAAAATAACATCAATCTTCCGGCATTCTAGGCCGAATCGTTTAACCGTATTCTCTCCTTTTGGTAAATGAATCCTTTCTTTTGTGGAGGAAATATGCCTTTCAGTTCCAATATCTTTCGCATTTTCACATCTGTTCTTTTGATTTTTTTGATTTCCCTGCCAGCCTTTGCAGACACGCTTCGCCTGAAAGATGGGAGCATTATTAAGGGCAAAATTGTGGGTTTTGGCAGCGGGAAGTTTACCGTCGCAATAGGCGAAGGTTCCCGCCGGAAACAACTCACATTTTTGGCATCTGAAGTCGAATCTATCCAATTCGATTCACCGTCCGATCAACCTCAGATAAAAAATCCTGCGAATCGAACGGTTTCGTATAAAGAACCTATCCAGGCACAGGCTCCGCCAAAGATCATTTCCACCAACGACACATCTCAGCCAAAACCATCGGGCGATAAAATAAAGCCGATCGAATGGACGGTTAAGGTTCTCGCAGACAACACTTCTAATGGTTGGACTAACTCGGGCTGGGTAGTTAAAAAAGGTCAGCGGATACGGATCGTGGCTGACGGAAAGATTCAATTGGGCAAAAACCAAAGCTCTTCACCCTCTGGTCTCGCATCGCTAGATGACGGGCAAAAGCTGCTAAAGAGCGTTGCTACGGGTGCCTTAATCGCGGTGATCGGCGACGACAACAACGATTTTATCTATGTCGGCGCCGAACGTGAGTTCACGGCGACCCGCGACGGGGCATTATTTCTGGGAGTCAACGAAGGATTTCTTGATGATAACTCAGGGTTCTACAACGTAAAGATCGAGATCATCCCCGACGACGGGAAATGAATTAACCGGGGTGCACAGTGGTTATTCGGCTCCAATAAAATTTTCTCCCATTAGGTTGTTATTTACAATTAGAGAGCGCGACGTGAAAGGATATAGTTTTGACGATATCTTTATCAGGTACGATTGTCCGGCTGAAACATTGTCAAACGAATAAAACCCGAATGAGCTTGTCGTCACGCGACGCGAAATTCCCTGATTAGAAATGGTGACTTTCGCGTTAATCAGGCCTCGTCCGTCGGGCGTTAGGACCCGTCCCGAGACGGTAAAGCCCGAGGACGCATCTGTACCGCCGCCCCAGAAACCTCCTCCGACGCGGAAACCTCCGCCGACGACATCGTACCGCCAACGGCCTGAGATATGGTGCTGTCAACAGAGTAAACTCCGCTTGACGCTGGGAGGATCCCGAACCTTTGGCGGAAGCGTCGTGCGGGAGATAACAATTTACGTAGAATATCGGTATGCTACTACGGGCTTCTGAATGACTCAATAGGATTTTTGACCAGATACTATATCTTGATTTTAACCAACCAAAAGCGGACAATTTGTATCTAACTAGCAGTCAGCTGACAAAAGGATAAATATGCATTTTTTTCGCGGTTTGCGTTTCGGGTCTGTTTCCATCGCGGTCTTGGTTGGATTGCTGCTAATCTCAAACGCGGCGATCCTGGCCCAGTCAAAGCCCCAAAAAGGCGAGGCTCCCGGCCCGGGTAAAAAGAACGCCCGTCCGGTGCCCCAAACCGAAGAAGAGCGCAAGAAAGCCGAGGACGAAAAAAAACGCCTTGAGGAAGAAAAAAATGCGATCGTCGACACCTCCGTCGAAAAGATCGAATCGAATATCGTAAACGTTGATGCAGTGATTTATAACAAAAAAACCGGACAGATCATCGGCGGCCTCAAAAAAGAAAATTTCGCAATATTTGAGAACGGTGTAAAACAGAACATTTCAAATTTTGCGACACCGGAATCACCAATAACTGTCTCGCTGGTCGTTGAATTTAGTAAATGGAGCGAAATATTCGGTTCGGCGGCGGGCGGGCGTTTTGAACCCGGGACGTACGAGGTTATCAGGCCGGTGTCCTTATTCTTATCGAAATTTATCAAGCCGCCCAATGATTATGCATCGGTTATCGCTTTTGATCTACGACCCGCCGTCATTACAGATTTTACAAACGACCCGAACCGCTTGCGCGAGACCGTTAATCTTTTGCTAAGAAATCAACCCGCTTTTCGCGAAAATAATCTCTATGACACGTTGAAGTTTGCTCTCATCGGCGGCAAAAGCGAGTCAGAGTTTTTGGACGGGGCGAAGCAAAGGTCGATAGAATATAGCGGACTCATTGATGTTAAGTCAAAGCGGCGGGCGATAATTCTGGTCGCATCGGGTATTGACACGTTTAGCCGGATAAATTATGACCAGGTTCGCAGCATTATTCAGGAATCAGGCGTACCGATATACATTATAAGCACCGGCAATCTGTTCTATAAAAAATACGAACAATATCTCGGCGCGACCGATGATATTACCGGCGGGCCAGGCAGGCTGACATTTTTACAAGCTCAAAATGCAATGAACACATTTGCAAAAGAGTCGGGCGGCAAGCATTATCCGATGACCTTTGAGGGAGAGATCCCGGGTTATTTACAGGAGATCAATGCTCTGCTTCGCAGCCAGTATTCGCTCTCGTATGACCTTGCAGAGGGGCATGCCCCCGGCAAGAAATACAAGCTTGAGGTCAAAGTCGATGTCGATGGCGACGGCGTCTATGACGATAAAGTGTTTTTTGTTCAGCACCGTCCTTTTTACACAACGCCAAAAGTGGACGAGAAAAAGAAATAGATCCTGACTGGAGCGGCGAGCATCCCTGTTTATCTATCTCACCTCCACAATACAACCCCTTTTCTGTTAAACTATTTGTTTGGCCTGAGTATCGCATCTTTGCGGCAATGGCAAGCAGGATATTTCTTGCTCCCGTAGAATAGAATGAGTAAACGCATCATCGAAAGCTATAAGAAGAAACTCGCCGCCGAGGAGGGCTACGTCGTCTCCCGGACGCGCGGGCTCCGTATTGCGTTGTGTTATCCAAACACGCACGCCATCGGCATGGCAAATCTTGGGTTTCATACGATGTATGAGCTTTTCAATTCGATCCCCGATGTCATCTGCGAGCGCGTTTTCCTGCCGGATAAGGCCGAGATGGCCGAATATGAAAAAACTGGCACGCCGCTGATGTCGCTCGAAACGCAGTCGCGTATCAAAGGCTTTGACGTTGTTGCATTTTCGATCTCATTCGAGACGGACTATCTGAACATGGCTCGCATGCTGCGGCTTTCGGATATTCCGGTTTGGGCCGAAGAACGTAATGAAAATCATCCGCTTGTCATCATGGGCGGGGCCGCATCCTTTCTGAATCCTGAGCCCATCGCCGATTTTACAGATGTGATCGCGGTCGGCGAAGGCGAAATTCTTGCGTTTCAGTTAATTGACGCAATCGTCGAAAACGATTCGAGGGAAGAGATTTTGCTGAGTCTTGCAAAGATCGGACGCGGTTTTTATGTCCCTACGTTTTACGACGTGATCTATAACGAGGACGGCACGGTTTTCGATTACATACCGAATCAGAAAGGCGTTCCAAAACGTGTTGGTCGTGCAGTCGCGTCGGTAAATCCAAAAGAAGGCACTCTGCGGCGGGCGTTAAAACGGGGCGAAACCGAGCTCGCGGATTTTCTGCTCAATCAGGAAACCTTTTGCCCTTCAACCGCGATTTGGTCGCCGGAGGCCGAGATGGGCGACCGTTTGCTTGTCGAGATTTCACGCGGCTGTTCGCAAGGCTGCCGTTTTTGTTGGGCTGGATACAATTACTATCCGCCGCGTGTCGTGCCGGCGAAGGATATTCTTGAAAAGGCCCGCAAGTGGCGCTCGAAAACGAACAAGATCGGCCTTGTCTCGACCGCCGTATGCGATCATCCGGAAATTTCGACGATATTAAGAGAACTAAGGGCGATGGACTATCGCATTTCGGTCTCGTCTCTCAGGCTCGATCAGATCTCCGACGAACTGCTCGACGCCTTAGTCGAGTCAAAAGATCAGCAGATCGCCGTCGCACCGGAAACAGGCTCTGACCGCCTCCGCCGTGTTATAAACAAGAATCTGACAAACGACGAGATCGTCGATATCTGCGGCGCCGTTTTTGACCGCGGGATGCTGACCGTCAAACTTTACATGATGGTCGGTCTGCCGACCGAGACCGACGAAGACCTCGATGAAATGTTCGTGCTCGTCGAGCGTATAAAAAATAGAATGCTCGAAGCCGGGAAGAAATTTGGACGTGCCGGCAAGATTATTCCTTCGCTCAACGGATTTGTACCAAAGCCAAACACGCCGCTCCAATGGGACGCGATCTGCGAGGAAAAAGAATTAAAACGACGGATCAAATACGTCTGCAAAGGTTTGAGCAAGATACCAAATGTCGAGGTACGGTTTATGTCGGCCCGCATTGCACACGAACAGGCTCTTTATTCGTCGGGCGACCGCAGCATTGCAAAGGTGATCGACGCGGCGGCACGTCTGGGTGGTGATCTCAATCGGGCTTTGCGCGAAACTGACACGGACGCTGCGTTTCACACCTCGCGGGACAGGACATACGATGAATTTCTGCCGTGGTCGATAGTAGATTCGGGCTTGTCTTTCGAATTTTTAAAGACGGAACATGACAAATCGCTCGAATCATTGTCGAGCCTTCCGTGTCCGGCCGTCGAAAAATGCACAACCTGCGGCGTCTGTCCGTCGACCTGGCTCGCCGATGCACCGGAAGCGTTGATCCAGATCCAACCGCTGAAAATCCAACAGGCGCTTGCCGCCGCGATCTAAAATTATTGTTTTAGCAAAAATCCGCTCGGTGTTGCCGTGTGGTCAAACTGGTAGGCATACTTGTAGATGCCGAACGGCAGGATATTTACCTGTTTGATAGAAGTGACATGCGCGGTGATTGAGTTCCCGGCCTGTTTTACATCCAAAAAGGCGTTATTAGGAACACTATTTTGCACAAATGCTCTCTGGATGCGCGCTTTCACATTATCGACGGGGTTTAATTTTCCCGGCAAAGCAAGCCCTTGCAACACCGCTGTCTGCATCTCGG
>JBDSCV010000173.1:0-3863 GCA_039920905.1 Pyrinomonadaceae bacterium | reverse complement strand
AATCTCAAAACCATCGCCGTCTCGCGGCTGATGCTCGACAATTTCGACCACGTCAAAGCCTACTGGGTCATGCTCGGCAAACAAACCGCCCAGACCGCCCTCCACTTCGGCGCCAACGACCTCGACGGCACCATCACCGACGGCGGCGAACTCACCGAAAGCTACACCGTCGAAAACGGCGAAGTCAAAATGTCCAAGCAGGAACTCATCGCCATGATCGAAAACGCAGGCTTCGAGGCCGTGGAAAGGGATACGGTCTATAACCGCGTCGCGGCAGTGTAAGTTTGTCGTCCAGATTGTCGAGTAAATAGATATGAAAACCCTATTACTAAATTTTTGTTTGATTACGTTGTTTGCGTTTGCCTCTGCGACACACGGGCAGCAACCTTTGCCGTCGTCGGTTGAGCCACCCGTGCAAGCGGCTGCTAAAACTTTTCAACTCGATAGCAAATTGATGGCGCGGCAGATGCCATACGGTGTGGTTCTGCCAACTAATTACGAAAATGAAAAACTGGCGCGATTTCCCGTCATTTATTTGCTGCACGGAGGCGGCGGAAGTTACAAGAACTATTTCGCTACGCCACAGCTGCTTAAATTCTTCACGCAGGATCGCTTCATTTTTGTTTCAGTCGAGGGCGGCATGGGTTTTTACACCGACAGCGCTACAAAGGCGAATGACAAATATGAGTCTTACGTTATGAACGAGCTAATTCCCGAAGTTGACAAACACTTTCGCACCGACGCGGAGCGCAAAGGGCGAGGTGTTGCAGGAATTTCGATGGGTGGCTACGGAGCACTTAAATTCGGGATCAAATATCCGGCGATGTTTGCATTGGCAGTTTCGTGGAGTGGAGCCACACAAGTCGGGTCGTCGCGCAAAGCCGACGATATGCAGTATTCCCCTAGCTTTGTACAGGCGTTAACGGCGATTTTCGGTGACGGCACTAGTTCGGCGACACGCACTGCAAACGATTTGTTCAAGTTGTTCCGAGACCTACCGGCGGAAAAGATCGGGGAGCTGCCCTTTTTCTATCTCGATTGCGGAACGGAGGACGAACTGCTGCTTCTCAAACTCTAGAGCTTGCCGAGATTATGGTGAGCCGCAAAATTCCGCACGAATACCGACAGTTTCCCGGCGGACACAGCACTTGGCAGGAGTTCCGGCTTCCAAATCTTTTGGAGTTCAGCGGACGCATCATGATACCTCCGATTTCACAGGTATTGTCGGCAACCATCGCGCGAAAAGGCATTGATTCCGCAATACGACAATACCGTGAAATGAGGCACACCCACGCGCGCAACTATAATTTCAGCGAACCGGTGCTGAATAGATTGGGCTATGATCTTCTCAGAAACCAAAAGGCTACAGAGGCAATCGAAATTTTCAAGCTGAACGTAGAGATTTTTCCGCGGTCGTTTAATGTCTACGACAGTTTAGCCGAAGCCTATCTGGTGAACGGGAATAAAGAACCTGCTCTCAAGAATTATGAAAGATCACTGGAATTGAATCCGCAAAACACAAAGGCGGTTGAGATGCTAAAAAAGTTACGAGGAAATTAGAGGTTTTTAGTGATTATGGTCCATCACCGACGGCGGCGAACTGACCGAAAGCTACGCCGTCGAGAATGGCGAGGTCAAAATGTCCAAACAAGAACTCATCGCCATGATCGAAAACTCCGGCTTCGAGGCTCTTGAAAGGGATACTGTGTATAATCGAGTTGTAAACGTGGCCGTTTGAGATGGAAATATGAGTATAGCCTTGACTGATAATTTTGTTCCGACATTTGTTCCCAACAGGACTAGATCCGTGCGTCTTCATTTTGAATTCGAGAATGAACCAAACAGAATGACCCCTGATGAATTTTGGGAATTTTGTAGCCAAAATCGAAAGCTTCGCGCTGAATTGACTAAAGAAGGAGAAGTGATAATTATGCCGCCGTCTGGCTTTGGAACAGGTGATAGAAACTCCGAAATCAACTTTCAATTAAGGTTGTGGGCTAAAAAAAACAAAGGTGGTAGGGTTACGGATTCGAACGGTGGCTTTATTTTACCGAACGGCGCGACATACGCGCCAGATGCTGCGTGGATCAAGTTAGAACGTATCGAAAAATTCTCCGCCAAAGAACTCGAAAAATTTCTGCCGCTATGTCCCGACTTTGTCATCGAACTTCGCTCGAGTTCCGATAACTTAAAAGAATTACAGGACAAAATGTTGGAGTACATTGAGAATGGTGCCGCTCTAGGTTGGCTAATTGACCGGAAAAATAAACGGATTTATGTTTATCGTGCCGACAAGGAAGTTGAAGTTCTGAAAAATCCGCTTACGGTGTCAGGGGAAGATGTTTTACCGGGGTTTGAGTTGGACATGACGGAAGTCTGGTAAACACATACCATCACCGACGGCGGCGAGCTCACCGAAAGCATGCGGTCGAAAACGGCGAGGTCAAGATGACCAAGCAAGAGCTCATCACAATGATCGAAAACGCGGGTTTCGAAGCCGTGGAAAGGGATACGGTTTATAACCGGATGGAGAGTGCGTCTATGTGAAGTCGGTCTTGATTCGGTGGGTGACTAAGGCAGACATGCGTACTGCAAATTTTTTCTCGGAAGAAGGAAACAAAAATCAATGAAGGATAAATTGGCTAGAATTAAATACATAACCGCTTTAACTATTCTCCTCTTATTTATCGCCGGTGTTCCCTTCGCTCAAAACACGGTCGTGCGGACGACACCAAAAACAGTCAGAAAGATTGAAGATTATTTGGGAAAACTAGACAAGATCGGTTACAGCGGTTCGGTGCTGATTGCCTTGAACGGTAAACCCGTTATTTCGAGAGGTTATGGTTTCAGAGATGACGAGCAAAAGCTCAAAAACTCTCCGGATACGATCTCCGATATCGGCTCTATTACCAAGCAGTTCACGGCGGCCGCTATCCTGAAGCTGGAAATGCAGGGAAAGCTAGCGACCGACGATAAGATCACCAAATATTTTCAAAACGTTCCACCCGAAAAATCAAATATCACGATTCATCATTTACTACGTCATTCAACCGGGTTGCCCGGCGGTGTCGGCGGCGATTACGAAAAAATTACCGAGGCCGCTTTCGTTGAAAAGGTGTTGAGTTCGAAACTAAGGTTTCCTGTCGGAACACGTTTTTCCTATTCGAACGTCGGCTATAGCCTGCTTGCGCTGATCATCGAAAAAGTATCGGGCCAAAGTTACGATCAATTTTTATACGCGAATCTTTGGAAGCCCGCCGGGATGGAGACAACCGGTTACACGCGCCCGAATTTTGATAAAAACCTGATAGCGGTCGGTTATAGAACGGATGAGCGCTGGGGCAAGCCGACTGAAAAGGAATGGGAAAACGACGCACCGTATCTGCACCTGAAGGGGAACGGTGGAATTCTTTCGACGACGGGAGAGTTGCTTAAATGGGATCAGGCTTTGCTGACGGACAAGATTCTCTCAACCAAAGCGAAGCAAAAATATTACCACCCGGCGCTCAGGGAAGATGAAACCGGAAACTCCATCTATGCATATGGTTGGGACGTAATGAAGACCGACCGAAACACAAGGCGCGTCTGGCATAACGGGTCAAATAATGTCTTTTACGCTGATTTTTACCGTTTTATTGACGAAGGCATCACGATTATCCTGATGACGAACAAATGGCAGAATAGTTTCAATGACACGGGGCGCATAATCTCTAATATCATCTTTAATCCGAATTACGAGCCGGTCGTCCCGATTGCCGACAATGGGCCAAATCGAGCGTTTACCGATGCAACCATTAAACTCACTTTGGAAAGAGGTATGAATGCGGCAATAGAAAGCTATAAAAAGCGAAATAAGAAAATTG
>JBDSCV010000172.1:0-15970 GCA_039920905.1 Pyrinomonadaceae bacterium | reverse complement strand
CTTAGATTTGCTTTGCCTCTCGGCGTCTCTGCGGTGAAAAAATCTTTTGCAGAGTTTCCAGATCGCGGCCAAAAAGAACGGCAGCCACGGCAAAGTCATCAACGGTAAAACCCACAAAAAGAAATAAAACGGCTGTGGATGTTGATATTTATTTGAGGTAAAACGCTGGAAATGATGCTGAATAAAAAATTCGTCGATAAATCCGTAGCCGTGCCGCTGATACATAGGTAAATACCAAATCGCAGCGATAGCAAGCGCGAGCAACGTTCCCCAAACCGAACTGCAAATAAAAGTACGGCTGGGTTGGCGGCGGGATAATAGATAGAAAACTCCAATGATCGCAAAGGGAAAGACGATGCCGATCAACCCCTTTGCAAGCAGGGCGATGCCGATAAAAAAGTAAAATGAAAAAAGTGACGCTGAGACACGGGAACGCACAGCCACAACGTGCCGCCGCTCATGTTTTGAGTGCCAAATAAAGAAGCTCACCAGCGCCGCCGTTACCGGAAATGTAATTATGATGTCAAAACTCGCCCCGTGTGAGAAAACAATAATTCCTAGTGTTGAAGCGGCTATCAGCGCAAGGTAATGGGCGAAGCCGTTCGTTGGTGATTGTTCGATGCTGGTTGTTTCCGATTCCCTTGATTCAACAGTTTTGCCAAGTATCCACAGGCACGCTACTGTTCCGAGTCCAAAAAGAGCTGGACCAAATCTGGCGGCAAATTCATTTATGCCGAATAACTTGTAAGAGACGATCTCAAGCCAATAGAGAAGTGCGGGCTTTTCAAACCAGTTAAATCCGCCAAGGGTGGGCGTGACCCAATCCCCGCGATCCAGCATCTCGCGTCCGACTTGGGCATAGCGGGCTTCGTCAGGGCCGAGAAACGGTATCGTGAGGCCAAAAAAGTAGACAAAGACCGCCAGGATCGCCAAAACGATCCACACATATCTAGCGAGCGGCGCGGGCGTTAAGTCATCGGGCTTTGTAATTTCCTGCATCTTAAATGAGAATAAATGAGAATAAATGAGAATGTAAAGTATTGCTGAAAAGCGGCTTGTTATCAAATTATGCCTGAAAATCGTAAAATTCGCGTAGCCGCAATCGGCGTCGGGAGCCTTGGACGTCACCACGCTCGAAACTACGCCGAACTTACTGTCGAAGCGCGTGTTGAGTTAATCGGGGTCTGCGACGAAAACGCCGAAACTGCAGCCGTGGTTGCGTCCGAACACAAAGTCCAGAGCTTTACCGACTGGCGTGATCTTATCGGCAAGGTCGATGCCGTTTCGATTGCCACGCCTACGGAGACACATTGCGAGATCGCCTGTGCCTTCCTCGAAAGAGGCGTCCACGTCCTTGTCGAAAAGCCTATCGCGTTGACGCTCGACGAAGCCGACACAATGATCGCGGCGGCGACGAAGTCAGGTGCAAAACTGATGGTCGGCCAGCTCGAACGTTACAACCCGGCGATGGTCGCCCTGCGGCCTTATGTTACAAAACCGCTGTATTTCGAGATTCACCGGGTGTCACCGTTTCCCAACCGCTCGCTTAATGTGGATGTCGTACTCGATGTGATGATACACGACCTCGACGCCGTCCAGTGGCTGGTCGGCGAGGATGTAAAGGTTTCTTCGATTCATGCTGTTGGCATCCCGGTAATTTCGAACAAAGTTGACGCTGCCAATGCGCGGATCGAGTTTGAGAACGGAGCGGTCGCGAATATCACAGCTTCGCGTATCGGCACCGAAAAGATCCGCAAGACGCGGTTTTATCAGACAAATTCGTATGTCGTTTTGGACTATGTTACGAAATTTGCTTCGGTAACATCCCTGAACCCCGACGCCGCCCATCCATTGCTCGGCATTTCGATAAACCGGCTGGAGATCAACGAAATAGAGCCGTTGCGGGCAGAGATTTCGGCCTTTCTCGACAGTGTCGAAAACGATGTTAAACCACCCGTAACGGGCGAAGACGGACGGCGGGCATTAGCTTTGGCGGTTGGTGTTTTGGAAAAAATAGAGGCCCATCGGAGCCTTCTTGATGTTTGAACTGATGAGAGCGGCACGCAGAGACGCGTGCCGCTCCAGTCGATATTGCTACACTGAGGCCTCTGCGGCCTGCGGACTTGCCATTGATTTGAGCCATTCCTGAGTTTTTGCCAGTTTTTCTGCGCCGTTTGGTGCATCTAGAATAACTTTTTCAAGGTGTTTAAATGCATCAGGATTCTGAAATTTTTCACGCAGCTCGGCCAAAAACGGCTCGACCTTGGCAAAGACCATAACGTGTTCTCCGGCCGAATCATTAAACATCTCAGCCTCGATCGCTCCGTGATTTACGAGAGATGCTGCCATGTCCCAGTAGGACGTGACCATTCTAAGATAGCCGCCAACCTCAGGATCCATCATCGTCTGCCAATATTCTTCGGCACTCGTCGGGTTAAAGCTAAACAACCAGTTTCTGGCGTCTCTCATTTTCGCTTCACGACGCAGATCATAAAGTTTTAGAATTAGATCTGCAGATTCAAATTTGCTCATAATAACTAACCTCCAAAAAATAATTTGAGTCTCAAGTTTATTTTTCCTGCATTTCTTTGTCAATAAATACTAAAACAAGCTAAGTCGAAGGTAATAAAAACAAAAAAATTGTGCAGAATAGAAAGAGAGTTAAGTGATAAATCAAATTTCACAATTTCTCCAAGAACGTATAGATGCCGGAGATTTTCCGTCTGCCGTCTATCTGGTCGCGGAAAAGGGTGAGATCGTTTTGCAGGATGCCCTCGGTTTTGCGGTCGTCGAACCGGAGAGGATCGAGGCCCGGGTTGACACGATCTATGACTTGGCAAGTTTGACCAAAGTGTTAGTCACCGGGTTGCTGTGTGCGAAACTGATTGAGGATGAGAAATTTCAGCTAGCCGGACGCGTCGCTGTTTACCTGAAGGAATTCGATACCGAAGGTAAACGGTCGATCACAATTCGAGATCTACTGACACACACATCGCATCTGCCCGCGTGGCGTCCGTTCTACCTTTTGGTTTCCGACCCGGCGGAGGTTATTAATGAGATCGGGAATACGCCGCTCAGTTACGAACAAGATGCCGTTACATACAGCGATCTTAATTTTATCGCTCTCAGCCGCCTGATCGAGCAAGTTACCGACACTGGCTTTACGGCCGCCGCGGCGGAAATTGTATTCGATCCGCTAGGTCTGACCCATACATTTTTTCATCCCCCGGCAGGTGTAAAACAAAGGGTCGCGGCAAGTGAGATCGGAAATGAGTTTGAGAAGCAAACCTGCATCGAACAAGGTTATCTTAAACCAGCCGCTACCGCAGGTAACACTGACATGTTCCGCACTGACGTTATCTGGGCCGAGGTTCATGACGGCAACGCATATTTCATGGGCGGTGCAGCGGGGCATGCCGGCCTATTTTCGACTGCGGACGAAGTTTTTAAGCTCGCCCTTCAGTTTTTGCCGAATCATACGACGCTTCTAAAACCTGCAACCTGCGAACTTTTTCATACAATCTTCACAGAGGGAATGAACGAGCACCGTTCACTTGCGTTTCAGATGGCATCGACGCCCGACTCGACCGCCGGACCCAGGATGTCGCCCGAAAGCTTTGGCCATCTTGGGTTTACGGGTACGAGTCTGTGGATTGATCCTATACGCGAATGCGTATTCATACTGCTTACAAACCGCACACATAACCACCATATGCCGTTTGTTAATATCAACTCAGTTCGACGACGGTTTCACGATCTTGCGATCGATCTGTTGGATAAACATTCATAGCAACGAAAAAGGCGGTATTCTAATCAAAATATCGCTTTCCCCGAAGTAACTTTTCGGCTCGGAGAATACACTTTGATGAAAAACTTTGCTGCTTTTGTGATGATCTTGGGGGCTCTTGTGATCGGAGCGTTTGGACAGTCGAATACTTCGACTCGACCCCGTGTCGCGCCCACGGCGACGCCGCCGACTCTTAGCAACGATACCTATAAAAATTTGCCGCCTTTTCGTCCGCCCGTGCTGAGCGGCGGTCAAAGACGGCCCGACGCAGTTCCGACACCCACGCCTCCTTTAGATGACGGCGACATCATCAAAGTCGAAACCAATCTCGTGACGATGCCGGTTTCTGTTCTTGACCGCGACGGGCGGTTTATCTCGGGGTTGCAGCAAAAGGATTTTAAGATATTCGAGAACGGTGTCGAGCAAAAACTCGATTATTTTCAATCGGTCGAACAGCCGTTCACTGTTGTTTTGCTGATTGACGTCAGCCCGTCCACGCAATTCCGTATCGAAGAGATACAGAATGCAGCTATAACATTTGTAAACCAACTTCGTGCGGGCGACCGTGTGATGGTGATCTCATTTGACCAGAATGTACATGTCCTCAGCCCCGTAACGGGTAACCGCAATCAACTGCGCAATGCGATCCGAGAGGCTCAGTTTGGCGACGGCACCAGCCTTTACGAGGCAGTCGGTTATGTGATCGACAATCAGTTACGGCAGATCGAGGGACGAAAGGCGGTGGTTTTATTCAGCGACGGGGTAGATACAACGTCGCGGCGGGCAAACTACGACAATACGCTGCGCTCTACCGAGGAGGTGGATGCTCTTTTTTACACCATACGTTACGACACTTCACGTGACATGAGCGGTAACTATCCGCAACCGCAGGGACGTCGGAGAGGCGGCGGAGTGTCGATGGCAGATATTCTTGGAGCGATTTTAACGGGCGGCAACGTAAACATAGGCGGCGGCTCTCAAGGCACCGCGAGTTCCGCGGAATATGCGAAGGGCCGCAGGTATCTCGAAACGTTGGCGATGAACAGCGGGGGCCGCGAATTCGAGGCTCAATCGATCTACAATGTTGATGCTGCATTCTCAGGCATTGCCGAGGAGCTTCGCAGGCAGTATTCGCTCGGATATTATCCTGAAAACGTCGGCAAGATCGGGGACAGGAAGCAGATTAAGATCAGGGTCCTGAGGCAGGGAGTGGTCGTACGAGCCAAGAACAGCTATATCGTTGGGCAAAGTAACAGAAATGTTGCAGGCAGGTAACCCGCGAACCATCCGAATATTAGGTGAGGCCGATCTCGAAGAGGCCTCATTTTTACGTTTTTGCATCTTTTCTCAACGGCAAGCGCATCTTAGAATCGCACTGTTGAATCTTAATGAAAGTATTTAATTGTTTGGGTATTTTTCTTGTAACTGTTACCTGTGTGGCAACTCTTGCCGCGCAGACCAGTCGGGGCCCAACGCCCACTGATGCAATTAATCGCCAAGTCAAGATGCAGCCAACACCCACGCCAACCAAAGCGTCCCTTTTCGACGATGGCGAGATCATAAAGGTAAACACCCAACTGGTCTCCATACCGGTTCGCGTAATGGACAAAAAAGGCCGCTTTATCGGCGGGCTGGCAAAGAAAACTTTTAAGGTATTTGAGGATGGCAAAGAACAGGAGGTCGCGCTGTTTTCCAACGAGCATCAGCCTTTCACGGTCGCCTTGGTTCTCGATATGAGCTACTCGACTAAGTTTAAGATCGCCGATATCCAGTCCGCCGCTATCGCATTTATCGATCAATTGCGACCTCAGGACAAGGTAATGGTCGTCTCATTCGACAGCGAAGTGCATATGCTGTGCGAAGCCACTAATGACCGGCAGATGATCTATCGAGCGGTGAAGGCCACACGGATCGCCGACGGAACAAGCCTCTACGAAGCGGCCGATCTCGTTATGAATAACCGCCTCCGCCGCATTGATGGACGAAAAGCCATCATTCTGTTCACCGACGGCGTTGATACAAGCAGCCACCGGAGCAGCGATGTCGATAATTTGAACGATGCGATGGAACTCGATTCGCTGATCTATTCGATCAGATACGACACTTTTGCGGATGTTCAAACGATGAAAAAAGGTCTTGTCACTCCTAACCCCAAAAAGCTCGCGATCCCTAAACCCGGACAGGGTGCCAATCGTCCGTCGTTTCCTGTTCCCACCGGTGTCATTCCCAGCAGCCAGGGCACCACTGAGGAAGAGTATAAGAAAGCCGCCGATTATCTTGACCAACTGGTGATACGGACAGGTGGAAGGCTCTATGAGGCGAGCACAACGACAAATCTGGCCGATGCCTATTTAAAGATCGCCAGCGAACTTCGCGAATTTTACAGCATCGGATACTACCCAAAGGAGGATCGGTTGGCCGGCAAGCAAACAAACGTCAAGGTAAAGGTTGATCAGCCCGGATTTGTCGTGCGCTCGCGCGAAGGATTTATCCGCAGAAAAACGCCAAACTGAGTCGCGTTTACACCTCGGTGCCGTCTGCGATGACAGAGTTTTTGGGAACTATCATAATGCCGTCGCGGATGTAGATCGACTTGTCGGGAGCGTCATAATTCTCAATGTTATCGCGATTCAGCAGTTTGACGTTGCTACCGATGCGAACATTTTTGTCGAGGATTGCCCGTCGGATCATGGTATTTTCTCCGATGCCGATGTGAGGTTTTTTCGTGACAATATTCGCGCTAATTTCTTCGATCGACTCAAAAACATCTGAACCCATCACAATCGAATCCTCAATATTGACTCCATTATCAATACGACTGCGGAGGCCTATTATCGATTTGCGGATACGGACACCGTTAAGGATGCAACCCTCTGAAACCATCGAATTATCGATGTCGCAGTCGTGAAGTTTCGACGGCGGCAAATAGCGGCTGCGGGTAAAAATCGGTGCCGCAGCGTCAAAAAAATTGAATTTCGGAAGGGGGGAGGCAAGATCAAGGTTGGCATCATAAAAGGCTCGGATCGTCCCGATGTCTTCCCAGTAATCATTGAAAAGATAGGCCTGAACGGTGTATTTTTCGATCGCCGCCGGAATAATCTCACGGCCAAAATCGACCCACGAATTATCCGCTTTTAACAGATCGACAAGCTTGCTGTAATTGAAAACATAAATGCCCATGGAGGCCAAAAACGGTCTGCCCGCCGATTCTTCCGCTGTCAGGCCAAAATTAGTTGTATCGACACGCATCGATTCGAGAGCATCGCCTCTGGGTTTTTCCTTAAACTCAACGATCTCGCCTTGTGCATTCGTCTTTAGAAGTCCAAACTCAGGTGCCTCGTCCGGACGACACGGAATCACAGACACAGTAAGATCAGCTCCGGTATTAAAATGGCGGTCGAGGAATTTGCGGTAATCCATCCGGTAGAGATGGTCACCTGACAGGATCAGCAGCGTATCGACGCGCCAGTCACGTAAATGCGGCAGCATCTGACGTACCGCATCAGCCGTGCCCTGAAACCATTCGGGATTGTCCTTTGTCTGCTCGGCGGCTAGGACCTCAACAAAGCCCGTCGAAAAGCTCGAAAAGCGATACGTGCGAGATATGTGGCGGTTGAGCGACGCCGAATTATACTGTGTCAGAACAAAGATCTGCGTGATCTCAGAGTTTATGCAGTTGGAGACGGGAACGTCGATCAGACGATACGTTCCGCCCAGCGGAACGGCAGGTTTGGATCTTTCGTGTGTGAGCGGGAACAGCCGCGAACCGGCACCGCCGCCAAGGATAACCGTAACCACATTGTCATATCGGCCCATATTAGTGAATAGTGAATAGTGAAAAGTGAATAGTCAAGACGCGAGCCTTTTCTTGACTATTCACTTTTCACTATTCACTATTCACTAGAGGATATGTGGTACTGGACAAAAATTGTATTTCTAATCTTCGTGGGTGCTGTAGTCGTTTGGCTCGCCTATGAGCTGATAACGTTTCCGGCCATCTCGCGTCTGCGTAATGATAATCCCACTACTTCCTCAATGATCGAGTACCGAATCTCAGAGGCTAAAATCGAAGGCCGTGAGCCGAGGAAGTTTATGATCTGGACGCCGATCGAGCAGATCTCTCCAAACTTACAGCGGGCGGTGCTTGCAGGGGAGGACTCACGTTTTTTCCAACATAACGGTTTTGATTGGGATGCAATCCAAAACGCCTGGGACGAAGCGGTCGAAGAAGGCAAAAAAGAAGACAAGGAAGAATGTGAAGAAGCGGCCAAGGCCGCCAATACGTCAAAAAAAGACTGTATTCCCCACGAAGAAGACTGGATACCTTCGATGCCGAGCTTTAAACGCGGGGCCTCGACCGTTACACAGCAACTCGCTAAAAACCTCTTCTTATCAGAGGATCGCAACTTTCTCCGCAAGGGTCACGAGGCCGTCGATACATATTTTCTCGAACGCGAGCTCACAAAAAAACGCATTCTCGAACTCTATCTCAACGTTATCGAGTGGGGCGACGGCATCTACGGCGCCGAGGCTGCAGCCCGCACCTACTTTAAAAAATCAGCATCCGACCTAACCCGTGAGGAAGCGGCGTTTCTATCGGCCATGATCCCAAGCCCGCTCAACGTTTTCAACCCCGCCAAAAACCGCAAACGCGTCGTGCGCCGCCAGCGTGTGATATTGCGCGGGATGAACTCGATCAAATTGGATTATTCGGAAAAGTAGTTTGCCGCTAGTTGACGACCCAAGGCCGGTTCGTTGCAAAAGATCCCGAAAGCGAGGCTCGGACGGGCAATTGTCCAGGCGCGGATCAAAGCGTAACCATGCGGGACCGAGAGAATGCTCATAGTAAGCCTTTTCGAGATAGGTGATAGCCTCTTCCTTTTCGTCGAGTCCGGCGCTGACGACGGCCTCAAAGTAATTTGTCCAAAAGAAGTCGGTCGTTGACCTTTTGCCTATATCCGCAGATATTCTTTTTGCTTCATCCCTTTTCCCCGATACAGCATACCCATGTACAAGCAGACTCGAGCCCCATTTATTAATGCCGGACAGTTCCTGACTTTTTCGGAATTCGGCAATAGCTTCTTTAAGCATGCCCTTTTGCTCATAAATCAAACCCAGGTTGGCGTGAAATGGGCCGCTATTAGGATTTATGTCGAGGGCGTATGAAGCTTTTTTTCGGCACGGTCATACTGGCCCAGGAAAAAGTAATACAAACTCATATCGCCCGCGTCGAGGGGTTGGGCCTGGCGATAACGGCTGAACTCCGCTTCGGCGTCGGCATATCTATTGACCGTTATCAAATAAGAGCCGAACCATGAGTGCACATAATTGGGTTCAAGCTCCCGTGCCCGTTTGTATTCGCGCTCGGCCTTGGTAAAATCCCACTCGTACCGAAATGCAATAAACCCAAGTATCGAGTGTGCGTACGCAACGGTATCGTCTAGTTGGAGGGACCTGGTCACTGCATCTCGGGCCAAATCGATGGACTTAACCTTGTCGATTGGCACCCCGCGAGCGTGCAGCCGGATATAAGAATCGGCAAGTCCTGCGTACGCTAGGGCATAATTTGGGTCGAGCGCGATGGACTGTTGATAATACTCAATGCTTTTTTTCACCTTTTCATTGGTCGACTTACGCATGAAATAAGCCGCTTTCATATAGGCCAGATATGCCTCGGTACTTTCGGTGTAACGCCTCGCTATTTGCTGCCGGTCTTCGCCGCTTAATTTAAGCTGCAAGGCTGACGCCGCCTGTTCGGAGATCGAATCCTGCAACGCAAACACGTTGGTAAATTTCGTCAAACGGCATTGCCCACAGAGCCGCTCCGTCGCTGGTCATGATCATTTGCACGGTCACACGAAGACGGTCGTCCATTCGCTGGACGTGGCCGTCTATAACAAAATCGACTCCGAGTGCGCGACCCGCTGCCAGTGAATCATTTGGCAGATTTGCATTGCCCAGCACGGAACTTGTCGGGCGTAGGCAATTTGCTTCAACTCACTAAGTTTCGTGATCAATGCGTCCGCCATCCCGGTTCCGATATATTGTTCCGTTTCTTCCGAATTCAGTGATTTGAAGGGCAGAACCGCGAGCGATTTGATCTCGGCGACATTCTATGCCAGTGAGGCTTGGCTGACAAAGGCCAGTTTCCCCGAGTTCTTTATCATCCCGCAGCTCAAAATAAACATCATCAAAACTGCCAATGCGATTAGATTTTTTTTATTTTTTATCGTTGTTTTGCTGTTTTGGGCCAAGTGCGGAACCGTTATTTAGTCCGTAAAATTGACCGTAACCTCGAGACGAATTCAATGGTCTGCATTCTAAAGATTGTTCTTCAGTTATTAACGCAATAAAAAAGGACCGGAACGGCTCAATATATTTTTGGTCGAAGGCGGATCATTCTAATCAGAGGCATCTGCTTGACGAACAGACGCCATACGACTTTTGCATTTTTCTTGGGTTGCGGTGACAATAGGGCAGTTTCTAAATCACAGACCGGAGGGATATTGGGATGAAATCGTTGCTAACACTGGGTTTGGGATCGTTTGCACTTACATTTTGCGGGCTTTCTGAAAAGTTGAAAGGGCTTTCGGGATCATCGGGGTCGAACACAAACAACAACGGAACGCCGCCAGTCAAAAGTGGTGACTCGGCATCGGAAAAACCAAAAATTCAGCGGCTCACAGCAGGCTATAATTGACGGCGGAACGGAGACGAAATGGGACGATCAAGGCCTATCCTGGAAACTTCCATCTGGATGGAAGAAGATGGACGTTAAGAAAGAAAGTTTTAATTACAGCTCACCGGACAATGCCTTTTTGCTCGTGAATATCTCACTTATGCCTGATAGTTTCCCGATGGATGTAAGCCTCAAGGCATACTACGATCAGGCTTTGCAGCAACTCAAAAACGGTAAGTATGAGTCAGTGAAAATAGTTGAGATTGACGGCATTACGGGCGTCGAATTTACCGAAGCTCCGCCCGAAGGCAAGGACGACCCCCGACGGCATCAGTGGATCGCCTATCGAACATATCTTGGGCAAAGACAGCAGCTAAACGTAATGACCTCAACGAAAGGGTCAAATTTCGCGAAGCATAGCGACGATTTCCCGGCGATACTTTACTCGATGAAAGCGACAAAATAACTGAGAGAGTCGGGAGAGTTAAAAATCCGGTCGATCGACTCTATTCTAACGTTGGACTGTCCGCGTGCGGGACAAAGCATTGGCGGCAGCGCGCTTCATATTTGTCAGACGCTCCCACTTCAACGCGTGCTTCGGACTCGACGGTTCGCTGAGAATAATTTGCGGTCGCACCGCATTTGACGCAGATCGCATGGGTCTTTGTGATAAATTCGGCGATCGAAAGCAGCTGGGGCATCGGCTCGAAAGGCTTGCCCGTATAATCCTGATCGAGTCCGGCAATGATCACGCGTTTGCCCTGCTCGGCAAGTAGATTGACCGCATCAAGGATAGCCATGTCAAAAAACTGGGCCTCGTCGATGCCTATGACCTGCGTGTCTTCGAGGACCTGTTCCATCATCTCGGCCGTGTTGGCGACCGGAACTGAGAGATGTTTTTGGCCGGAATGCGACGCGATCTCTTCGTTCGAATAACGCACATCTATTCCGGGCTTGAAGACCTGAACTCTTTGCCGGGCGATGCGGGCACGCGTTAGGCGGCGGATCAATTCCTCGGACTTCCCCGAAAACATCGAGCCCGCAATTACTTCTATCCAACCCGTTCCATTATGCCGCACTTTACGCCTTTCGTCAGCGTTGTCGAACGCAAATTCTTCAACCATATTTCTTAATAGTTCGATCCAATTGAAAGACAATTATAGTGAAAAATCGGTCGAGTGAGAATTGAGGATTTTCGAAAAGCCGGAGTCTCGACTATTTCAGCAATTCGTTAACCGCGATTTCGACTTGTTCAACAGTTATCTGATTGAGAGGGCGGTCGTCGATAACGATCAATCTTTCGATCAGCGGACGAAATATCGATGGTGAACCGATCTCCGAGAGAAGAACTATACCCGTGCCGACCGCCGCTCCTAAGTGCATCGGCCCTGTATCGCCACTCACCAAAATCTTCAAACGATACATCATCGCAACAAGCAACGCGAGCGAAAGCTCTTCGACAACTATGGTCGAGTCTCCGAATGCTTTGCCCGCATCGGAGCGCATATCGCTTTCTTCCGGGCCTAGAAATACGAGCACTTGATTCCGTTTATTTTGCGACAGGCGACCGGCGATCTCGACAAAATTTTCAAAGCTCCAACGCCGTGTCGGATGCCCGGCACCAAGAAAGAGCCCGATCAGTACCTTGTTTTCAACACCATATTTTTTTAACAGCGTGCTGGCAGCCGCAACACTTGAAGCCGGTGGCACGATGATTGTCGAACGTTCGATATAGGTTAAACCGAGGGCTTCGAGAACGGCGAGATAGCGATCGGTGTGATGTTTAGCTTTATCTTCGGCAGGAGGTTTGACCGGAAAATTAGAAAGCCGGTCGAGTGAACGGTTTTCACGGTTTTCATATAAACGATACATGGCCCCGGAGAGAAAGCCCAACAGATTTGTCTCGTATAAACTGTTAAGGTCGATAACAAGATCAAATTTTCTCCGGCGAACATCTTTCACTAATTTACTGATCTCGGCAATAGACTTAAACCTGTTGCCATCACGCAGAGCAACTCGATCGACCACGATCTCCTCGTCTGCCACGTCCGCAAGCCTTATTATTTCCGACGTGGATCTGCCGCACAGCACCGTGATCTTTGACGACGAAAAATGATCCCTGATCGCGCGAAGAGCGGGCAGACCAAGGACGACATCTCCGAGCTGGCCGAAATGGATGACGAGGATATTTCTAAAATCAGGAAGTTCGTGAGCCAAGCAAATATTCTACAACATTCTTATGTCCGAGCCAGTCATCTCCATCGGAGTATCGATGCCCATAATACCCAAAAAGGTCGGAGCGACGTCTTCGAGAGATTTGCCGCTAAACAGGCGGGAGCCCGTCGCCATGTCGTCAATGTAATGAAACGGCACGTGGGTTTGAGGTCGTATGCGAATTAGGCTCGCCGCTTTCGGCATAAATCATTTCCTCGCAATTCCCGTGCGTCGAGGTGATGATCACACGCCGCCACATTCGCGGACCTTCTCACAAATGCCGCCCAGGCATGTGTCGATATACTGGATCGCGGCCACAGTTTTGCCTAGATCACCCGTATCGTCCATCAAGCCTGCGGCCGGAATATTGACAATAAATACACTATTTGGCGACGACTGCAGCCCTCGGCGAAATGCGTCCGTGATCTTAAAACTTTGTGATTCCGGCGGTAGATCAACGGTCACGGTTGTCGTGCCGACGAGAATTTGATCCTCAAATTGGTGTTGAGAATCTGCCCCGCCGTCAAAGAAATAGGTCAGATGCGGATATCGAGAACTTTCAGTGATCTTGATATTAGGAATTTCGAGGCCTGACAAAACATCAGTGAGCGTATTCTTTTCAGGCTCCTGCCGAAACGCTGCGGGCAAATTAAACGCCTGGTCGTACTCCGTCAAACAAACGGTCTCGACGAGCGGTTGGGTCCCGCTCGCCCCTTCCGGAACGCACAGCGACCGCACAAGCTGCCGCATTGTTTCGGGTCGGTGATTAAAGAATACCACCAAATCGCCATTTTTGACGGTCGCGACCGGAACATCGGGCGACTGTTCGACAATGATCGGCGAGATAAATTCGTCCGAAATACCACGCAAAAATGAGTTGCGGATCGATGTTCCGGGGTCATTTGTGCGTTCGCCCTCGGCGTGAACCAACATCGTAAATGCCCGGGCGGTGCGTTCCCAATTTTCGCTGCTGTCCATCGCAAAAAAGCGACCGCATAACGTCGCGATCTTTCCAAGGCCAATGTCAGTGAGCTTTATCTCAAGCGCCTCGCCGTAAATATCAGCGGTGCTCGCCGATACGTCGAGGCCATCGAGAATACAGTGAATATAAACATCCTGCAAACCATGGAGTTTGGCGAGACGCAAGAGTGCGAATAGATTTTCGGTCGAAGAGTGTACGCCGCCGTCGCTCAGCAATCCGATGAGATGGAGCGGTGAACTGTCTGCCTTAGCTTTTAAAAACGCACGGTTTAGAACGCCGTTTTCCATAAATTCGCCTGAGGCAACCGCATTTTTTAATCGATCGACCTGGGTTTGGGCGACGCGGCCGGTTCCGATATTGAGATGTCCGACTTCGGCACTTCCCGGCTGCTGATCGGCTTGGCCGACGCACGCGCCGGACGCGGAAAGCGTCGTCATCGGAAAATCCCGGCAGATTTCGTCATAGAACGGCGTGTGGGCGATGGCGATAGCGTTGCCTTCGGTCCGAGGGGCGTAACCCCATCCATCGAGAATGACGAGTGCGACCAGACGCTTAATTTTCGGATTTTGAAAAGTCGTTTAAGAAGCTGGGGATTTAGAACAGTCTACGTCAACGCTGATTTAAGTATAATCGAATTGGTTGACAAAAAGACACCGTTTTATCACCTCGCCTTAATATGCATCGGGGGCGGTCCACTCCATCCATCTCTCTGGAAATCTTAGCGCACCAAAATCGAATTGCTCGTAGAGGCCGTGAGCGTCTCGGGTTGCGAGCACCCAGCGTCTCAGCCCTTGTAGATCAGGATGTGAGAGGATAACCTCCATTAACCATTTGCTCAGCCCTTGGCCGCGAAATTCGTTTAAAACGAACACGTCGCCGATATATGCAAAAGTCGCCTGGTCGCTGACGACGCGGGCGAAACCGATTTGCCGCCCGCCCGCGAAAAGGCCAAAACATATCGAATTTTCTATTGCGGTTCGTGTCTGCTCAATGGTGCGGTTCTTCGCCCAGTAGGATTCTTCGGACAAAAATCGATGAATCATTGCAAGGTCAAGCTTCGACTTGTCGGTGTTGATCGAAAAACTATTGCGGCTCAATCTCATATTTTTTCTTCAATTCCGAAAGGAATGCATCGACCTCACGGGCCGACCTTAGGATTATTATGTTTTTACCGACCGCGGCGTCAAGATCCGAGAGCACTTCGGGCAGATTGCGTTTACGATAGTTCCAAACCCATGCGGCAAATTCGAGGACGAACCGTTCGTTGCAGCCCTCCGCCATGTCGGGACGCGTCCGTCCGTGGAGCAGAGCCGTCCGCTTGAGAATACGGTATAAACAAACGATCGGTGGCAGATCGAGCAGGATGACCGTGTCGCACGCCTTTAACCGCATATCGCGCGTGCCGCCGTAGTTCCCGTCAATTATCCATGGATCGTGCTGTAATAATCCACGGACCGTCGTGGACCACTCAGGTTTCGGCGTTTCGACCCAGCCTGGCCGCAAGTAAAGGCTGTCTAAGTGGAACACTTCAACAGCCAGTATCTCACCCAGCCGCTTGGCAAATGTTGATTTACCTGTCCCGCCCGAACCTATTATCAAAACCTTCTTCATACACCAAGAACGCGACGGGCACGGCTGCGAAATCCGGTGGTCGCGGCCTGCGGAAACTTGGTGGCCACTAACCGCAACTCGTCCATCAGTTCGGGCTCGTTTTTTGCGATCTTTGCTGCGACCGTCATCGAAAAAACGCGGACGGCGACAGGTTCGGTCGGATCGTCCAGCAAATTGTAGCAGGCGTCAAAAACCCGCCCCTCGATCCGTTTTGGTATCTCGACAAATTGCAGCAGCCGGACAACATTTCGCCTGACTGCAATATGAGCGTCATCACGCTCAAGCTGTTCCAAAAGCTTTTGAAAATATGGTCTGACGAGTTCCGGATGCTCCTCGATACAATTGCTCACGGCCCACGCCGCCCGCTGAGAAACACGATAGGTATCACCCAAAAACAAGCCCATCAAATCCCGAAACCGGACCGGATCGCCGTCGATATAACGCACGATCTTAGATGTCTGACGTTTTGAATGTTCGGAAAGCAGCTCTTCGCGGATATTCATCGAAGTGAAAAACTAAAAGTTAAAAGTGAAAAATAAGGGAATCCACTTTTAACTTTTAGTTTTTAGTTTTTAACTCAACTGGTAGAACGCTTTTCTTCCCGGATATTTTGCCGAATCGCCGAGGTCTTCTTCGATACGGAGAAGCTGGTTGTATTTAGCAATACGGTCCGAGCGGCACAGACTGCCAGTCTTGA